>CATABD010000022.1 GCA_949494735.1 uncultured Oscillospiraceae bacterium | reverse complement strand
GGTGCGCAAAGAGCGCCGCCGGAGCCATGGCTCCGGCGGCGCTCTTTGCGCACCTTTGGTTTATCCCAGCCTGCGGCGCAGCAGCTCCGGGTTGTCCGCATGGGCCAGGGCGGTCTCCCGGCTGATCCTGCCCGCCTGGCACAGGGCCAGGATAGACTGATCCATGGAGATCATGCCCTCCGCCCCGCCCGCCGCAATGGCGTTGTCGATCTGGTGGCTCTTGCCGTCCCGGATCAGGCCCTTAATGCCGCTGTTGGCGTGCATCACCTCAAAAGCGGGCACCAGCTGGCCGTCCTCCCCCGCGATGAGCTGCTGGGACACCACGGTGCGCAGCACCATGCTCAGCTGGATGCGCACCTGGGCCTGCTGCTCGCTGGGGAAGGAGTCGATGATCCGGTCAATGGCGTTCACCGCCCCCTTGGTGTGGAGGGTGGCGATGAGCAGATGGCCGGTCTCCGCTGCGGTCATGGCGGTCAGGATGGTCTCGTGGTCCCGCATCTCGCCCAGGAGGATCACATCGGGGGCCTGGCGCAGGCAGGCCCGCAGCCCGGACAGGTAGTCCTCGGTGTCAATGGAAATCTCCCGCTGGCTGATGACGCTGCGCTGGTTGCGGTGCAGGTACTCAATGGGGTTCTCCATGGTGATGATGTGGCACTCCCGGGTGCGGTTGATGCGGTCGATGATGCAGGCCTGGGTGGTGGACTTGCCGCTGCCCGCCTTACCGGTGACCAGGATCATGCCGGAGCGTTCCTCCGCCAGGTCAATCACCCGGGTGGGGATGCCCACCGCCTTCCAATCCGGAACGCCGAAAGCCACCACCCGGATCACCGCCGCCATAGACCCCCGCTGGCGGTAGGCGTTCACCCGGAACCGGGCCAGCCCGGCCACGGAAAAGGAAAAGTCGTCGTCCCCCCGCGCCTGAAAACCGCCGATGGGCCGGTTGGCCTGGGCGTAAATGGCGGTAATCAACCGTTTACTCTCCTCCGGGGTGACCCTCTCATCCCCGATGGGCCGCATCCGCACCCCCAGCTTCTCGCACACAGGGCTGCCGGCGATGATAAACAGGTCCGAGCCCTCGTCCTTCACCACCCGGTTCAGATACTCCAGCAGTTCCGCCATAGCATGGTCCGTCCTCTCTTAAAACAATGCGCCCTCCCCGTCCCAGACGTTCAGGCTGTCGTCGTTCTCCCACTGGCCCACAGAGACTGCCCGCCAGCACAGGATCTCATAGCTGTCCAGGTCCAGCATGTCGGGGAAGCGCACCTCCACCCGCAGCTCCTGCTGGTCCGAGATGGGGCAGGCGTAGCTGGCGTACAGCTCGCCGAAGCCCTCGAATTCCACGCCCTCCGGCTCCTCCCCAGCCCGCAGGCGGGCCAGGATCTCCTGGGCGGCGCAGTCGGCGGCGTAATAGTCGGCCACCGCCTGGGCGGAGGCCTCGCTGAGCCGCCCGTTGGCCCGCACGGTGGACAGGCTGAGCAGCGCGAACACCGTCAGGCACAGCACCGCGAACACCACCAGCAGGGACGCGCCCCCCACCGGCGGCGGCGACAGCTCGGCCTGCTTGCGCTCATCCATGGAAAAACACCTCCTGCCAAGCCACCTCGATCTCGAACAACACCTCCCCGTCCACCTCGGACACGGAGACGGATGCCTTGCCCACCCCGGCCGGCACGTCCAGCACACCGTGGATGTTCAAGCTGTAGGCCGCTGGGGGGGCGCCCATGCCGCAGGCATTAAAATCAATAGGCTGCCAGTTTTCATCGTAATAGCGGCCCATCGTGCTGCCCTGGCCAAATTCCAGGCCCAGCTTTTCCGCCGCCTCATTGAAATTTCCGCCGCTGTGCCGGATGGTCTCCGCCGCGTTCTGGCACAGCACCACCGCCTCGTCCCGGGCCTCGTTCCGGGCGGAGGCCGCGTCCGAGCGCACGAAAGCCTGGACGCACAGCGCCGCCGCCAGGGCGAACACCACCAGCATCACCATCTGCTCCATGAGCAGCAGCGGGGCCTTACTCTTCATGCCCCGGCCCCCTCTCCGCTACGCAGGGACAGCGTAAGTTCTACCGCCGTGCCTTCCTTCGGGGTGAGGGACAGTTCCAGCAGCCCATCGGACAGCGACGCCGACAGGGCCCGGGCCTCCATCAGCTTTTCCCCGTCCTCCGGGGCCAGCTCACTGTCCGCGGCGCTGAACAGCTCCATCAGATAACCGCCGCTGACGTAGATCCGGGTGACATATTCCATCCCGTCGATGTCCTGGGTGAGCAGCAGTGCGTCTCCGCCGCCGAACTCGCCCGCCGCCACCGCACCGTCGGCGTCCGCCTGCCGCACCCGGGTGGCCAGGTACTGGGCACACACCCGGCGGTTGTCGGATATCCGATCCCGCCGGGTCATCCCCTGGTAGCTGTCCGCGCCGGTGAACAGCACCATGAGCAGGCACACCGCGAACACGCCGAACAGCAGCAGGGCCATCAGGCCCTCCAGATGATAGCCATGCTTTTTCATGCTCATCCCTCACCGCTCCCCTGGGAGACGGGCAACACATAGATGTCGGGCATCAAATTCTGCGCCACCGCAGAGTAGCGCACAATGTACTCGTCCTCGTCGATCTGGAGGCCGTAGCGCTCCTTCAAATAGTCCAGATCCGGGGGGTAGGTCCCCTCCAGGGCGTAGCAGGACACACAGCTGCGCCGCACCGCCTGCTCCACCTGCTGCAATCGCTGGGCGGACTGGCCGTCCTCCAGGCTGTCCACCGCCGCAGTGAAGCACAGCAGCGCCGCCGCTACCGCCAGCGGGGCCAGCAGCACCCGCAAAATCTTCGTCCCCGTCCTCATAGGCTCACCCGATGGCGCTCATAATGTGCATCAGCGGCAGCATCACCGACAGCAGGATCAGCCCCACCAGGATGGAACATACCAGCACCAGCGCCGGCTCTACCCGGTTCACCAGATCCTCCAGGGCGGCCTCGCCGTCCTCGGACAGGTCCCGGGCGATCTTCTCCATGGCCGCGTCCGCCGTGCCCCCCCGCTGGCCGATCTCCAGCAGGCGGCACGCCCCGGCGGGCAGCAGCCCGCTCTCCCCCATGGCGGCGGACAGGGCGGCTCCCCCCTCCAGCCGGGCGCGGCAGTCCTCGCACCGGGCCCGGGCGGGGGGCACGTCCTCCATCAGGGAGGCGGCCAGCTCCATGGACCGCTCCAGCGGCAGGCCGCTGGCCATCCCCATGGCCATGGCCTGGGCCAGCCGGGCGTTGTTCATCCGGCGGGAGACGCCCTTATCCCCCCGCCCCCGCCGCCACGCGGCCAGCACCTTCCCCCGGAAGGACTCCACCCCGGCAAAGGCGGCAAAAAACGCCACCGCCAGCGCCAGCGCCGCCCACAGCACCGGCATGGCCGCGTCCAGCCCCCGGCCCAGGGCCAGCAGCCCCCCGGCCACGCCGGTGAGCCGCCCGCCCAGGGATGCGTACACGTCGTCAAAAATGGGCAGCACCCGCACCAGCAGCACGGCGATGACCAGCAGCATCAGCACCAGCATCACCGCCGGGTAGAGCAGCGCGCCGCGCACCTGCCGGTCCAGCCGGGCCCTGCGCTCGTAGTAGCGGGACAGGGCGGACAGCGCCTCCTCGGTGCGGCCCGTCTCCTCGCCCACCTCCACCAGCCCGCAGACGTAGGCGGGGATGCGCCCCCCTTCCCGCAGGCACCGGGACAGCGGCGCCCCCTCGTCGGCCCGCCGGGCCATCCCCGCCAGAAGGTCTTGATAGCCGTCCTCCTGGCTGAGCATGGACAGCGCGTCCCCCACGCCGATCCCGGCGTGGAGGAGCATGGACAGCTCCATGGCCAGGCCGGACAGCTCCCCGTTTGTAATCGTCTTTCCCATACCCAATCAACTCACTTAATACAGATACATGGCGTTGTAATTCTTGCCGTTGCCCACATATTTCTGGATAGCCGTGCTGTTTTTGCCGGAGGAGATATAGGTGGGGTCCATCCTCTGCCAGGTGGAGCCGTCAAAGAACACCACGCCGTCCACCCATCCGGTCTCCTCCGTCCATACGCTGATCCACGCATGGTACTGCTTGCCCGCGTAGCCCACCACCAGCTTGCACGGCACGCCCTGGCTGCGCAGCATCCCGGTCATCAGCGCGGCGTAGTCGAAGCAGATGCCCTTGCCGGTGGACAGCGTCTCGTCCAGAACGGGCAGGTAGCCGGACTGTACCGACTTTGCCTTCTGCTTGTCGTAGGTGATGTTGTTCACCACGAACTTGTATACCTCTTCCACCTTTTTCAGCGGGTCGTCGATCCCTTCGGTGAGCTCGGCGGCCTTGGCGATGGAGTTTTCGGCGTTCTCCTCGTAGTTCACATACTGGTTGGGCCGCAGGAAGGGGGCAAATTCGTCCGCCAGCGCCACATCGAAGGAGGCGGAGAGCAGGGTGGCGTAGTTCTTGCCGGAGGTGTTTTCATACACCGTGACCTTATAGCTGCCGTTTCCGTCGGACAGGGGGAAGGTGGTCCACTCATCCCCGTTCAGGTTGTAGGTGTACTTGGTCTCATTGGTGGCGTAGGACGGGCCGAACACCTGCACCATCAGCTTCTTGCCGCCCCCGGAGCACTTGACCATCACGTAGCCGTCGGCGGTGTTGGAGTAGTCGATGGTGGCCCGGCTGTTCTTCTGGACCAGCTTCCCGGACGCCTCGGACTTGAGCAGGATGGCGGTGGCGGGAAGGGGGGCTTCGGACAGGGCAACCGCCTCGTCCTCAATCTCCACCAGCGGCACCCGGTCAATATATCCGTCCGTATCCAGCCTGTCCGTTCCTGTCTGGCCGCTGCACCCGGTCAGAAGGACAAAGGCCAGCAAGCCGGTTAAAATGCGTCGAACCTTCATGTCGATCCCCTTATTTCTTGATTTTTGGTTTGTGTTCCCGGCGGGCAGGCGCTTACTGCCCTTCCGCTTGGCATACACTTTTAAAATTTTATCATAGACCGCCGCCGATTGCAACCCGCAATCCGCCGGTCTTTCCTCACAGCGCCCCTTGACGGCCCGTCCCCGTTGTTATACAATGGGGATGAACACAAAATATTCTTCTCATGAGGAGGACCGCCATGAAATCCACCGTCTATTTCACCCGTGACCTCACCCCCGCCGCCATGCTCCGGCTGTACGGCGCCCTGGGCGTCAAGCTGGAGGGAAAAGTGGCCGTCAAAATCCACTCCGGCGAGCCCGGAAACCAGAACTTCCTGCGCCCCGACTTCATGAAGCCTATGATCGACCACGTGGGCGGCACCATCGTGGAGTGCAATACCGCCTACAACGGCGGGCGCAACACCACCCACGCCCACAAGATCACCATGGAGCGCCACGGCTGGCTCAGCGCCGCCCAGGTGGACATCATGGACGAGACGGACGACATAGAGCTGCCCATCCCCGGCGGCAAGGTCATCCAAAAGAACTTCGTGGGGGCCCACCTGGCCAATTACGATTCCCTTCTGGTGCTCTCCCATTTCAAGGGCCACCCCATGGGCGGCTTTGGCGGCGCGCTGAAGAATATCTCCATCGGCATCGCCTCCTCCCGGGGCAAGCAGTATATCCACGGCGCGGGAGACATGGACAAGTTCTGGGACGCCGACCACGACTCCTTCCTGGAGGCCATGGCCGACGCCGCCTGGTCCGTCCACCACCGCTTCGCGGGTAAAATCGCCTACCTGAACGTGATGAAGAACATGTCGGTGGACTGCGACTGCTGCGCCGTGGCCGCCGACCCCAAGATCGGCGACATCGGCATCCTGGCCTCCCTGGATCCGGTGGCCCTGGACCAGGCCTGCCTGGATCTGGTGTATGCCTCCGACGACCCGGGCAAGGCCGATCTCATCGAGCGGATCCAGTCCCGCAACGGCGTCCACACGGTGGAGGCCGCCGCGGCGCTGGGCATCGGCAGCCGGGAGTACGAGCTTGTCACCCTCGCCTGACAGCACGGGAGAAACAATGGGGCGCACCGCCTGGGTGCGCCCCATTTTCGCCGTCTTTTTCCGAAACCCGCCACGCCTATCCCCACGCCGACGTGATGATCCCGCCCCCCAGCACCGCGCCGGTTTCGTCGTATACCACCGCCGACTGGCCGGGGGTCACCGCCCGCTGGGGCTGGGCGAACTCCAGCCGCACCCCCCCGCTTTCCGGGTACACCGTGACCGGCTGCTCCCGCTGGCGGTAGCGGGTCTTGGCCAGCGCCTCAAAGGGGGCGGACGGCGCGTCGGCGAGCCAATTCCAATCCCGGACCGCGCACTGCCGGGTGTACAGCGCCCCCTCCGGCCCCACGGTGACGGTGTTGTCCGCCATGCGCTTGGAGCACACGTAGATCCGCCCGGAGGACGACACCCCCACCCCCCGGCGCTGGCCGATGGTGAGGCCCGCCGCCCCCCGGTGGCGGCCCACCACCCTGCCTTCCATATCCACGATATCCCCTTCGGGGTAGGCCTTCCCGGTGTACCGCTCCATAAAGGACAGGTAATCCCCGTCGGGGATGAAGCAGATGTCCTGGCTGTCCCGCTTGCGGGCATTGACAAAGCCGGCCCGCGCGGCGATCTCCCGCACCTGGTCCTTGGTCAGCCCCCCCAGGGGGAACAGCGTGGACCCCAGCTGTTCCCGGGGGATGGGGTAGAGCACGTAGCTCTGATCCCGGCTCAGATCGGCGGCTTTGGTCATGCGAAAGCCGTCCGCGCCGTCCTCCACGATCTGCGCATAGTGCCCCGTAGCGATATACCCACATCCCAGCTCCCGCGCCCGGCGGTGCAGGCGGTCAAACTTCAAAAAGCGGTTGCAGTCGATGCAGGGGTTGGGGGTCTCCCCCCGCTCGTAGGCGTCTACAAAAGGCCGGATGACCTTTTCCTCAAAGTCATCCGAAAAGTTGAACACATAGTGGCGGATACCCATCCTGGCGGCCACGCTCCTGGCGTCCTCCACGTCGTCCAGGGTGCAGCAGGGGCGTCCCTGGTCCAGCCCCGCCGCCTGGTTCCCGAGCAGCTTCATTGTGACCCCGATGCACTCATAGCCCTGTTCCCTCAGCAGCCACGCCGCCGCGCTGGAATCCACCCCGCCGCTCATGGCCACCAATACCCGCTTCCCGTTCCGCTCCATGTCCTCACGCCCCTCTCCCTTTGTCCGCATTATACCACCTGTGTCAATAGAACCCCCCGGCAGCGATTGCCGGGGGGTCTGTATCCATTCAGAAGCTTTGCCAACAGCCGAAGTATTCGGATGTGCGGGCCAAAATCCTGGCGCAGCCTCTCACAACGCTTTCAGCATGGCCGGGCCCTTTTTCACCAAAACGAAGACGCATACCGCCGTCAGTGCCGCCAGCAGGCTCAGGGGCAGGGCCAGGGCGGCCCAGGGGGCCAGCTTCCCCCCCGCCCAATACAGCAGGGCGCACCCGCCCACCGCAGCCATCGGGACAAACATCCCCAGCATGACGGCCATCCCCTGCTCGAGCACCACGGTCTCGTTCACCGCGTCCAGCTTTGGAAAGGTGAGGCCCATGAGCATTCCAAACGCGGCGTGGCCCAGGTTGAAGAGCAGCGTGGCCAGCAGCAGCGCCGCTCCTTCCAAAGTGGAGAGCTGGAGGGCAATGGTCAGGAGCACCCCACTGATCACCGTGCAGGGCACGCTGAGCAGCAGCTGAAAGCCGGTCTTGATCCACAGCAGCTCGCCCTCTCCCACGGGAGCCTCCCGGAGAATCCACAGGTATTTGCCCTCCAGGCTGATGGAAGGGGCAGCGATGGCGGACATGGACAGGCAGAAGAGCATCACCAGCGCCGCCATGGGCATAACGGGCATCATGTCCCCCAGCAGGCCCAGGTACATCCGCAGGTCCTCCTGCATCACCAGCGCCGCCACCCCCATGGCCACCAGCATGATAAGCCCCAGGCCGGAGTTCCAAAAATACATAGGTGTGCCGAAAAACCGTTTGGCCTCCTTGTCCAGCAGGGCCTTTTTCTGCCCCGAGGCGGACTGGGCGGACAGCTTGTAGTCGCTTCGGGCGGACCGGGCCGCAAAGGCGGTGACCGCCTGGCGGTACACCCTGCCCAGCCCGAATACCACCAGGGCGAAGGGGAGGATGCAGCAGGCAGCGAACAGGAGCAGCTTCCCCCACTCCCCCATGATGCCGTCCGCCATCCACAGCATGGGGGCGGCCCAGCTCAGGGACTCCTTCACCCCGGCGGCATTGGCGGCCAGCCCCTCGATCATGCCGTTGAGGTTGAAGGAGAAATAGAACACTGCCGCCAAGTAGAGGGCCATGACGATATTCTGGCCCAGGGCGCCCTTGGACACCCTGGCGGACAAAAAGGCCACCAGGGCCCCAAACAGCACAGACAGTGCCGTGTCCAGCAGGGGCAGGGCAAACACCGCCACGACCAGCCGCACCCAGAACAGCGCGCTGTGGCCCACCCCGCTCTGGGTCATAAAGGCGCACACTGCCCCGGCGGGGCCCAGCACGAAGAGGGAAAACAGCAGGTTTTCCAGATAGATGGCCGACACCCGGCTGGCCATCAGCATGGTGGAGGACACGGGCATGGACAGCAGCAGGTCGTTGTCCCTCCCGCCAAACACCACGCCCTTGACAGCAAAGGTGGTGAACAACAGCCCGCCCACCAGCGCCCCCATGCCCATGAAGATGAATACCAGCACCTCCATATGGACGGGAGCCAGCACATCCATCAGCATCCAGCTGTAAAACCCGGACATGTACAGGCCTAAAAAGGCGATGAGCACCATAGCCCCCACGCCGGTGGCCGCCCTTTTGCGGCTGCCCCCCTGGGAGTTGGTGGAGGAGAGCAGCATGGACTTGACGCTCACCTTGAGCAGGGCGAAGAACTTTTTCATTTGTCTCCCTCCAGCTCCAGGAACACGTCCTCCAGGGAGGAATCGCCCACCAGCTCGTCTGTGGGGCCGCACTTCACCAGCCGCCCGTCCTTAATGATGGCGATCTGGTGGCACAGCTTTTCCGCCACCTCCAGCACGTGGGTGGAGAAGAACACCGCCGAGCCGCCCCGGCACAAATCCGCCAAATACCCCTTCATGATGTGGGAGGCGGAGGGATCCAGCCCCACGAAGGGCTCATCCAGGATGAGCAGCCGCGGACGGCGGAGGAAGGCCGAGATGAGGGCCAGCTTCTGCCGCATTCCGTGGGAGTAGCTGCCCACAGGGGAGCCCAGGTTGCCGGTGAGCTCGAAGGCGTCCCCGTACTTCTTGATGTCCGCCGTGCGCTGTTCCGCCGAGATGTCGTACAGGTCAGCGATGAAGTTGAGGTAGTCGATGCCCTTCATAAACTCGTACAGGTCCGGGTTATCGGGGAGGAACGCGGTGACACGCTTGGCCCCCACCGGGTCCTTTTTCACATCGTGGCCGTCGATGGTGATGGTCCCCTCGGTGAAGTCCATCACCCCCGCCACTGCCCGGAGGGTGGTGGTCTTGCCCGCCCCGTTGTGGCCGATGAAGCCGTAGATTTCACCCGGGCGCACGTGGAGGGTCAGGTCGTCCACCGCCTTCTTGCCGCCGGGGTAGGTCTTGGAATAGTGTTCAATACGAAGCATATTGGTCTCTCCTTTTACTGCACTTGAATCGCGTATTTCGAGGGATCGTCCCCGTCTACATACACGTCTATGATTTCGTCCACCTGGGGGCAGCGGGAAAACGCGTCAAAAAACCGTCCCCCAGTGTAATCTGTTCCGTCTACACTGTAACTGAACCGAATGAAATGAGGAAACGCGGCCCCATCCAATGGGTGTGCCCGAAACGCGCTTTTATTTACTTTTATCATCCAGCAGGTTTCCGCCGATGTGACGACTCCCCGCACCCGATTGTTCTGTGCGACAATTTTTTGAGCGCCGATACCCAATTCCCGCAAGAGCGACATCGTTTCCCCCTCCTTTCAAAGGTTGCACCGGCTCAAAGGTTCATTTAAGCCTCACCGCCGTGCCGTACACGGTGATCTCCGCCGCCCCCTGCATGATGGACGCCGAGGCGTAGCGGATATTCACCACCGCGTCCGCTCCCAGGGCTTCCGCCTCGTCCACCATCCGCTTGGTGGCCAGCTGCCGGGCCTCGGTGAGCATATCGGTGTAGCTCTCGATCTCGCCGCCCACAAAGGTCTTCATCCCGGCCATGAAGTCCTTGCCCACGCTTTTGCACTGCACCACCGAGCCCTTCACCAGGCCCAGCGCCTCGATTTCCCGGCCGGGGATGTGGTCAATATTGAGCAGCAGCATCCTCTTCCCCTCCTCTGATCTGCTTGATGCGCTGGTACAGCGCCGCCAGCACCCCGATGATGACGATGACCGGGATGGCCGCCAGCCCGATGATGACGCCGATGGGGGGCGCGTCCTCCGGCGAGACGGTGAAGCCCCACACGATGAGGGCGATAAACGCCGCCATCATCACCAGCATCACCACCGCCGCCCCCACGGGGCTGACGTACCGGGTCAGCTTATCCTGTTTTCCCACGTTCATGAATTTTGTCCCCTCCTGTTCCTGCCGCTCCATGCTTGCCAGCACCCCGTCGGCGTCCAGCGCGTCCAGCTGGCTGCGGCTGTCCCTGATCTGGGCGCACACGCCCTGGGCCGCCTCCAGGTTGGCCTGCCTGCGCTGGAGCTGGATCATGTGCCGCCCCATGGCGTCCTCCAGGGTGAGGGCCCCGGACTTGAGGCGCAGGATCTCCTCGATGGGCACGTCCAGCATCCGCAGCAGCTTGATTTTTTTCAGCCACGCCACGTCGGCGTCGCTGTAGTCCCGGTAGCCGTTCTCATTGTTGCGCCCGGGGGTGAGCAGCCCCTCCTTTTCATAGAAGCGGATATTGCCCTTGGTGATTCCCACCAGCTGCTCCACCTGATTGATCTTCATCGTCTTCCCTCCCTCACTGGGGCCATGGTACACCTTCCACAGGGTGGAATGTCAAGGCTTTTTACGAAATCTTAAAAAAAAGAGGGCGGCAGGGCCGCCCTCTTTTCCCGTTGCAAAGGTTATACCCGGTGTCACGTTCGGACCAGACCCATGGCCGGGCCGGCCTTACGCTTCCTCCAGCGCCTGTTCCAGGTCCGCGATCAGGTCCTTCAGATCCTCCAGCCCCACGGAGAAGCGCACCAGGTCGGGGGCCACCCCGGCGGCGGCCAGCTCCGCGTCGTTCATCTGCCGGTGGGTGGCGGAGGCGGGGTGGAGCACACAGGTCTTGGCGTCCGCCACGTGGGTGGCGATGGAGGCCAGCTTAAGCCCCGCCATGAACCGCTCGGCGGCGGCCCGGCCCCCCTTCACCCCAAATGACACCACGCCGCAGCAGCCCTGGGGCAGGTACTTTCGGGCCAGTTCATAGTATTTGTCCCCAGGCAGCCCCGCGTAGCGCACCCAGGCCACCTTCTCATGCTTCTGGAGGTATTCCGCCACCCCCTGGGCGTTGGAGCAGTGCCGGGCCATGCGCAGGGGCAGGGTCTCGATACCCATGCCCAGCAGCCACGCATTCATGGGGGCGGGGGTGGAGCCGAAGTCCCGCATGAGCTGGGCAGTGGCCTTGGTGATATACGCGCCCCCCTGGCCGAACTTCTCGGTGTAGGTCACCCCGTGGTAGCTATCGTCCGGAGTGGTGAGGCCGGGGTATTTGTCCCCATGGGCCTCCCAGTCGAACCTGCCCGAGTCCACAATAGCGCCTCCCACGGCGGCGGCGTGGCCGTCCAAATATTTGGTGGTGGAGTGTATGACGATATCCGCCCCCCACTCGAAGGGCCGGCACAGGGCCGGGGTGGCAAAGGTGTTGTCCACGATGAGGGGCACGCCGTGGGCGTGGGCGGCCCGGGCAAACTTTTCAATGTCCAGCACCGTCAGGGCCGGGTTGGCAATGGTCTCGCCGAACAAGGCCTTGGTGTTGGGCTGAAACGCCTCGTCCAGCTCGTCCTCGGTACAGTCCGGGTCCACAAAGGTGAACTGGATGCCCATCCGCTTCATGGTGACGGCGAACAGGTTATAGGTGCCGCCGTAGATAGCGGTGGAGGACACGATATGATCCCCCGCCGAGGCGATGTTGAAGATGGAAAAGAAGGACGCTGCCTGCCCCGAGGAGAGCAGCATAGCCGCCGTCCCCCCCTCCAGGGCGCACAGCCGGGCGGCCACCGCGTCGCTGGTGGGGTTTTGCAGCCGGGTGTAGAAGTAACCCGACGCCTCCAGGTCGAACAGCCTGCCCATCTCCCCGCTGGTCTCGTAGCGGAAGGTGGTGGACTGGATGATGGGGATGTTCCGGGGTTCCCCGCTGCCGGGGCGGTAGCCCGCGTGGAGGCAGCTGGTGTCAAAATTCATGGGTATCCCTTCCTTTCTGAATAAGCGGCCTGCTTTGGGGGGCGGAGGCCGGTCACTTGGCCTCCACCACCCGCACCCGCTTGCCCCTGCCGTCGATATAGACGGTCAAGGTGTCGGAAAAGCTGCGGCACTCGCCCAGGCTGTCGAATACGGAGGCCTTCGCATCGGTGGGGAACCAGGTGCCCTCTGCTTCCGGGACCGGCGGGTTTACAGAGTTCCAAACCCCGCCGTTGGCCAGCATCTTCTTCACCCAATCAGGCGGGTCGGAGGGCTGGCCCTCGAAAGCCGCCCCATTGAAGCACTGTACGTCATCGTCCACTGGGAACACGCCCTTCTGGGTGCGGACATACATCGTGCCGTCCTGGGTGAAAAAGTCGGAGGAGTTCACGTTTTCGATGGCCTCCAGGTAGGTGACGCCGGAAAAATTGCCGTTATACGTCAGCACGGCGCCGTAGCCGCTGGCGTAAAGGTTCCCTGTCGGTATAGCGTAATTCGCCGTGCCATCTTTTCTGGTGAGCACCAGGTTGTTTTGCACCGTCTGGAGGTACCACCGGCTCACTCCAGCCCTCACCAGCTGATAGCCGGTGAGGGAGTCGATCCGGCCATACCGATACCCGTCGCCCGAATAGCCGTCCACGATGATGAGGTCCACCAGCCCCGAGCTGTCCTTATGGTACTGGGTGGCCACCACGGTGGCGGGCACCTCGGACAGGGTCCGCAGCACCAGCCCGGTCATGGTGTGCTCATAGATCTGCACGCCGGGGCTCACCCGCATGTTGTCCAGCTTCAGATCCGCCGCGTTCAGCCGGCTGTTGGTCCAGGTCCCCGCCGTGGTCAGCAGCAGCTTTCCCCGTTCGTCGGAGTGCGCGTTGAGAATATCCCCAGGCTGTCCCTTCCCCTTTTCCAGCTCGCCGCCGGACAGGGTGAGCTTGCAGCCCAGCACCTGGAATTCCTGCTCCTCCTCATCCGCCGCCAGCACACCCAGGGCCAGGGAGGCCACATTGTCCGCCTCCTTGGGCAGCACCCCGGCCACCTTGCCGCTGGCCGTGAACATCAGGGTGAGCTTGTCGCCGATTTTACGCCCGGAGAAGGAGCCGATGGCGTCCGCCATCACCTCGAACTGGTTGCCGCCCGCCGCGGTGATCCGGCTGGGGGAACCGGGGGAGGGGGAGGCGTTCTCATACACGCAGGACAGCCGGACGTCGCACACCTCCAGCACCTTGTTGATCGGGTCATAGGTGGCCACGTCATACCGCTTGATGGAGCTGAGCTGGACAGACGCCCCGTTTTTGCGTATGGCGTAGCCCTGCTCCCCGTTGGTGATGGAGCGGAAGGTGCCGTAGTTGGCCGTCTTGCTGTTCACGATGACAAAGCCGGTCTCGATAGACGCCTCCGCCCGGTACAGGCCCGCCACCTTGCCCTCCTCATCCAGATAGAGGGTCACCAGATCCCCGGCCCGCAGGTTGGCCATGTACTCCTTATAGGTGGTCACCCCCGCGTCGGAGGCCGAGCCGGTGTACACCATGGTATCCGCCGACAGGGTATAGCGCCCCTGATCCTTCAGGTAAAGGTAATAGGCCTGCTTGCGCTCCACCGGCGCGGTGATGGACGAGGACTCGTCGGGCAGCAGGGTGACAAACTGCCCTTCCTTGTCCAGCAGGGCCCACCCACGCTTGCCCATCAGGGCCTGGTCCACCGGCCCGGCGCACGGGTAGGTGCGGGTGTTCTCCCCTTCCGCCACCACCGCCCAGCCTTCCTGGCCGTTCATGGAGGCGTCGGCGGTGAGCAGGATCGCGCCCTCCTTCAGCTCGCCCAGCTCCTTGGCACAGGGCTCCTCCTTCCCCTTGGCGGGGATGGTCAGCATATTGTAAAACAGCAGCGCGGCCTGCCCCCGGGTGATGGGGTCGGAGGGTTGATCCACCGTCAGGCCGCGGTCCAGCCCCAGCAGGGCGGCGGTCTCCACCGCGCTGTGGGGCCAGGCCCGGTTGGCCTCCGCCCCGTACTCCAGGATGCGCAGGGCCAGGGTGGCCGCTTCCTGGTAGGTGACGGTCTGGTCGGGGCCGAACTTGCCATTGCCCAGCCCCAGCATCAGCCGCACGCCGGATTCCTTGGGCACCTCGGTGGTGGCGGCCACGTTTACATAGCCCCTGGCCCAGTGGTTTTTGCCCATATCAGCGAAAATGGTGCGGTACGCCTGGGCCTGGGCCTGCTCCCCCATGCCCAGCAGCTCCACCGCCATCTTGCAAAGCTGCGCCCGGGTGAGGTGCCCCTCGGGGGAGAACTTCCCGTCCCCCGTTCCCCCCACCACCCCCAGGGCGGACAGGGTATCCGCCGCCAGGGACATCCGGGAATCCTCCACGTCCAGGAAGCGGACGGCGTTGCCGGGCAGCACCATCAGCGAAAGCAGCGCCGCCAAAGCCAACAGCAGGGACAGCGCACGTTTTTGTCTGGTCAGTCTCATAATGTCGTTCCTCCTTATTCCGCCCGCAGGGCATCCACCGGCTGGAGGCTGGACGCCTTGATAGCGGGGTACAGCCCAAACAGCACCCCCAGCACCACCGAGAAGGTGAACGCCCCGATGGTAATCATGGAGCTGGGCCACAAAATCATGCCCTGGAGCAGGAATTTCCCCGCGATGAGCGAGCCCATGCAGCCCAGGCCGATGCCGATAAGCCCCCCGATGCCACAGATCACCGCCGCCTCAATAAGGAATTGGACGATGATGCTCCGGCGCTCCGCGCCAATGGCCTTGCGGATGCCGATCTCCCGGGTGCGCTCGGTGACGGTGACCAGCATGATGTTCATGATGCCAATGCCGCCCACCAGCAGGGAGATGCCCGCGATGGCCCCCAGCACCAGCGACTGCATCAGATTGGCCTGCTCCATCTCGCTGGTCCAGGTGTCGCTGCTGTACACGTTGGACCAACCGTTCTCTCCGTCGATGATAAACCCCTGGAGAAAGGTGCGCAGCTTGATGACGGCAAGCTGGGTGGACTTGGCATCCTTACCCTTGACGATGTACTGGTCCATCTGCTGGTTATTATTCAGGGAACGGTTGAAGGTGTAGGGCAGCAGGATGACGTTGTCCATGCTGCTGCCGCTGTAGCCGTCCAGCCCGAAGGATTCATACCAGCCCACCACCAGGAAAGGGGCGTCGTTGATAAAAATGGTCTCCCCCACCGGGTCTACAAAGTCGAAGAGCTGCTTTTTTGCCCCGGCCCCCAGCACACATACCCGGTTGGTCTTCTCGATGTCCAGGAAGGACAGTTCCCGGCCGCCCCCCAGGGTGTAGTTGTTGCAGACTCCATACTGGTCGGAGCCCAGCACCACCTGGAGGCGCTTTTCGTAATCGTCGTAATTTTGGGTGTCGAACATCTTGGCGTCGTACCTGATCTTCATGGAGTCCCACACCTGCATCTGGGGGGTGACTCCCAGCACCAGGTCGGGCATCGACATACAGTACTCGTACAGCAGGTCGGCCACGCTGCCGGAAGTCTCGTACCACATGTAGGCCTGGACTTCAATCTTGTTGTCGCCCATGGCCTCCCAGTACTCCATGTTCTTCTTGTTCTGTCCCTGGACCACCGACACCATGATGACCACCGAGGCCACGCCGATGATAATGCCCAGCATAGTGAGGAAGGAGCGCATTTTCTTGGACGCGATGGACTTGAAGGCCATCTTGAACGCCTGCATCAGGTTCACAGCCAGTCCACCTCCTGGTGCTTGTCGGATATGATCTTGCCGTCGGACAGCCGCACCACCCGGGGGGCGGTGGCGGCGATGCCGTCGTCGTGGGTGATGAGCAGGATGGTGGTGCCCTCCCGGTAGAGCTGCTGGAGTATGCCTAGCACGTGCCGCCCCGTCTTGGAGTCCAGCGCGCCGGTGGGCTCGTCCGCCATGATGATGGGGGGATGGGTGGCGATGGCCCGGGCAATGGCCACCCGCTGCTGCTGGCCGCCGGACATCTGGCTGGGACGGTGATGGGCCCGGCCATCCATCCCCACCCGGGCCAGGGCGTCCATAGCCAGCTCCTCCCGCTCGAAGATGGACGTGCCCCGGTAGATCAGGGGCAGAATCACGTTGTCCAGCGCGTCCAGGTCCTGGAGCAGGTTATAGCCCTGGAAGATGAAGCCGATCTCCCGGTTGCGGATGCGGGCCAGCTCCCGGTCCTTGAGGGAGGTGACCTGGGTGCCGTTGAGGATATACTCCCCCCGGGTGGGCACATCCAGGCAGCCCAGCACGTTCATCATGGTGGACTTGCCTGAGCCGGACGCCCCCACAATGGCCACGAACTCCCCACGGTTGATCTGGAGGGACACGCCGTCCAGCGCCCGCACCTCGCTCTCCTGCCCCTCGTTATAAATCTTATAGAGATCCTTAATGTCGATGAGCATGGCGCCACCTCATCCGATCATCATTCCGCCGCCCATGCCGCCCTGCTGGTTCGGGTCGGTGTAGCTGATGAACACCATGTCGCCATCTTCAATGCCGGACTTGATCTCCACCTGTTTGGCGTCGCTCAATCCGGTCTCCACCAGCACAGGCCAGTAGCCCTCCTCGGGGGTGGGCACGCCCACAACGGAGGCGTCCAGCTCAATAGCGTTGTCGGGGCGTTCCGCCCGCTGGACGAATACCACGGTCTGCTTGTTCCCCTCCGCGTCCAGCACCGACTTCACCGCGATGGTCTGCACCAGAATGCAGTTGTCCGACTGGCTGGTGACCATGGAGTAGTCCAGCCACGCGCCCGCATACAGGCTGCCGTCGTAGTTGTCCACCTCCAGGGTGACGGGGTAGGTGGACATTCCCTGGCCCACCTCGCCCTGCATGGCCACGTTGGTGACGGTGCCCACAAAAGAGCCTCCGTTGTAGTCGGACAGGGTAATCATGTCCCCCAGCTTGATAAAGCCGATGTTTCGGTCGTCCACCTGGATAGTCACCGTCATGACGGTGGTGTTCTGGATGGTGACCACCGCGTCCCCCGCCTTTACCTCGCCGCCCTCGGCGATGGTGCAGGAGATAATGGTGCCGTCGATGGGGGCGGTGGCGTTGAGGGCGTCCACGGCCGCCTGGGCCTCGTTCAGCCGCTCCCGGGCGGCGGTGAGCTGCTCGTCCAGGCTCTCCGAGCCCATGGTGAGCAGGGCCTGCCCGGCGGACACACGGGCGTGGTTATGCAAATTGCTGCTCACCAGCGGCCCGCCCGCCTTGGTGGTCAGCTTCCGGCTCTCGCTGTACTCCGTCTTACCCTGCTCATAGGGGAAGATGGGCAGCCCGTCCCCGTCGGTGAGCGAGGCGGTGACATCCATGCCGGCGGTGAGGGTGCCGGGGTTTTCAAAGGTGATGACCGCCTCGAAATAGACGCCCCCCTCGGGGGTGATGAAGCTCACCTTATTGACCTCCTCCACCACGCCTTCCCCGGCGTACATCACCGCGGGGACGGACACCTGGGCGGTCTTCCCCGTCCAGATCTCGTCCTCATAGGCATAGCTGAAATAGAGGGACAGCTTCAGCCTGGTGTCGTTCACCAGGGTGGCCACCTCCGCGCCCTCCCCCACGTTGTCGCCGGGCTGGAACTCGGCCACGTCCATCAGCTTGCCCGCGAAGGGGGCGGTCAGGGTGAGGTTGGCCAGCTTGGTGTTGAGCGAGTCCATCTGCTGCTGGGCGGTGGCCAGCGCCTCCTGGGCCGCCTGGCTGTACACGGAAAACAGGGGCTGGCCCGCGCTCACCACGTCCCCCATGGCCACCAGCACCTGTTCCACGGTGCCGTTGGCGGGGATGGTGACGGTGGCCGTCTCCTTGGCGGTGGCGTTGCCGCTGCCCTCCACGGTGCTCTGGATAGAGCCTATGTAGGCCGGTTCGGCGTAGATGTCCCCCAGGGAATCGTCCTTGCGGAACACCAGGAGCCACATACCGAATATGATTCCGCCCAGCAGCGCCGCCGCCGTCACAACGGCGATGATGCGCTTGACCAGCTTTTTCTTTTCCGCCGCGGTGCGCACCTTCTTTTTGGGGCTTGGGGCCTCCCAGGGATCCTGCGGCGGGGCCTGCCCCGGGGCGGGGGCTTCCGCCGCCTCGGGGGCGGAAAGCGGCTGCTCCAGCTCTTCCTGGTCCTGGGCCGGGGCCTCTGGTATCTTGAGATCGGGCATACTATCGTTCCTCCTGTCGTCGGGCTGAAAACGGACGTCCCACGGGCGGGACGCTTGTTCGCAGTTCCCAGTATAACGGGAACGGGCTGGAAAAACAACAACAATCCTGTAACAATTCCGGGTTTCAATCTTTAGATTCCTTTAAATTTTTCCAGCCCCTCTCTTTTTATATACCCCGGACGGCCCCGTTTGGTTGCCGCAAAACCGTCCGGACGCGCAAAAAGGCCGGCGCCGAACCCGGCGCCGGCCTTTCCCGCCGTGGGTGTTTGCCATCACCGGCGGCAATCCCTCCGCCCGGTCATGGGCCGGACCGCCAGGGCGGCCCGCCACTCCCGCTGCTCCACCCGGGCCAGCTGCCCCCCGATGGGGGCCTGGAGGGCGAAGTCCTCCAGCTCCGCCGGCAGGCGGGGCCGGAAACGCACCCCCATGGGCATGTCCGGGCCGGGCCGCAGCCCCGCCAGCTCCTCGATGACCAGCGCCACCGCCCCGCCGGGATCCGCCCAGCGCGGGCCGCCCCAGCCCTCCCGTGCGAGCAGGCGGTACAGGGCGCGGCGCTTTCCCAGCCGCCCCAGCCCGCGAAGGGCGAAGTACCACAAAAACGGCTCCCACCCCTGCCCCGGCCCCAGCAGCAGCCTCTCGTAGGCGTCCGCCCCCACCTGGGGCGTCAGGCCGAAGCAGGCGGGGTAGGCGTTTGCCTCCGCCGTGCAGCGGCCATCCCCCTCGCCCGCGGCAAACAGCTTGCGGTCCCACCTCCAGAAGGCTTGCAGGAAGGCCGCCGCCACCCGCCGGGACTCCCCATCCTGGGGCAGGCCCAGCAGCCGCTCCCCCCGCTCCTTCATCTTCAAAAAACCGAACCACCAGGCGTTGACGGCGGCGGGGCAGCCCCCCTCCGTCCCTTCCCAGCCGCCGGGCAGGTTTTCCAGCAGGCCGTCCGGCCTCTGATACCGGGAGAACTCCCCGGCGATCTCCTCCACCGCGCCCCGGCATTCCCGCAGGAAGTCCCGGTCCCCCGTGAAATCATACCCGGTCAGCGGCAGGGCGGGGAAGAGCAGGGCAAAGCCCCCCGCTTTCTCCCCCAGCGGCCCCGCGGCCATAACCTCCCGGATGTATTGGCGCAGCAGGTCCGTGCGTCCCGTGAGCCACACCTGAGCCCGGGCGGTAACGGCCGCGTCCCCCAGGGCCTGCCCCCATCCCCGGCCGGACCAGTCCCGGTAGCCCTCCTGCGACCGGCGGCGTACCGCGTCTTTCCCCCGCGCGAAGATATCCTCCAGCCCGTCCCGTGGGCAGGACAGGGTGCAAAGCCCCCCGGGCATGGGGTAGTGCCGCTCCCACGCCCAGCACTCCCGGAGCGCCGGGCCGTCCCCCGACCCCAGCGCCTCCACATACCGAAAGGCCCGGCACCCCCGCTGGAGGAGGACGCTCTCCCCCTCCCCCAGAATCCACCGCTCCTCCCGGCCGGACGCCGCCCGGCCTGTTTCATCCAACTCCGTGCCGAAGCGCAGGGTGAGGCAATCCCCCGCCCGGCCTTGGGCTGCGGCGTGGAGGGTCCCCGTCCGCACCTGGCCGAAGTCCAGCAGCACGCCGCCGGGAACCAGGCGGGAGCAGACAGGCTCCACCCGCTCCCGCTCCAGGCCGGCGGCGGGCTGGGGGAGCAGCCTGTCATGCCTCCGCCGCTCCGGAACCATCCTGGCCCAGCCCCGGTCCCGGAACCGGGGCCGCTCCCAGCCCTGGGACCACAGGCGGCTGTCAAAGCCCCCTTCTTCCGGCCACGCCCGGCACAGCCGGTAGCGCCAGTCCTCGTCGCACCGGGCGCTCACCCGGCCCCCCCGGACAAACTGCACCCAGAGGGCGGGCCGCTCCACTCCGCCGCACCAGCCCATGTCCTCCTCCGCCCGGCGGCACAGGAGCAGGGCCACCGTCACCGTCCGCCCCCCTTCCACGGGGTATTCCTGGAAATAGCGGCAGCCCTCCCCTGCGGGCGCGGGGCCCTGCCCCAGCCATTTCCCGTCAAGCCATGCGTAATAATAGCCCCCGGCGCTCAGCCGCAGCATATGCCTGCCCGGCGGCAGCGCCGCCCGCCCCCGCACCAGCACGCACACATGGGGGGCCTGCTCCCAGTCCGGCAGCCGGGCGGCCATCCATCCGCCCCGCCGGTCCGTATCATAATATCTTCCCATACCGCTCCTTTACCAGTAGGGGTCCCAGTCCGCGCACAGGCGGGTGAGGGCCTCCATGTAATAGAAGTCGCCCCAGGAGGTGCACTCGTCCACCCCCTCGGGGAAACAGGTGTTATAAGGGCTCTTCTTGCTGTATGTACCGTGGAGGATGAGGCCCGTGCCCTTCATGGGGACAGGGACGGCGTAGTCTGCTGCCAGGCTGCCCACCATCTCCCGGGCCAGCCTCTCATACTCCGCCCCCTCCCCCGGGGGGAGGACGCGTGCCGCCTCCAGCAGGCCGCAGGCCACAATGGCGGCGGAGGAGGAGTCCCGTGGCTCGCCGCTGTCAGGCTGGAAGAGCATATCCCAGCAGGGCACTAGGTCGTCCGGCAGGCGGGTGAGGTAGAACTCCAGCGCCCGCTTGAATGTGTCCAGCGCCTTGGACTCGCCGGTATAGCGGTAGCTCAGGATGGAGCCGTACACCCCCCAGGCCTGCCCCCTGGCCCAGAAGCTGTCGTCCTTATAGCCCTGGCAGGTGCGGCCGTGGCCGGGGCGGCCGTCCTTGCGCATGTAGAATGTGTGGTAGGTGGAGCCGTCGGGCCGGAAGGAGTTTGCCATGCAGGTGGCGGTGTGCCTTTTGGCGATGTCCGCGTACTTCTCCTCCCCCGTCTCCCGGGACGCCCAGTACAGCAGGGGCAGGTTCAACAGGCAGTCAATGATAAAACGGTAATTGATGGGCGAACCCATCCGCCCCCAGGCCTGGATAAACTCGCCCCTGGGCTGGAAGCGGCTGACGAGCTGGTCGGCGGCCAGGATGGCCGCCTGCCTGGCCTTTTCCTCCCCGGTGAGCTTGTAGGCCGCCACGCAGGATGGGGTGTACAAAAAGCCCATGTCGTGGTGGGCCACCTTCACCTTCCGGCGGATGCGCCGCTCGAAGCTGTCCACCAAGGCCAGCCCCGCCTGCCGGAAGGCGCCGTCACGGGTGCGCTCATAGGCCAGCCAGATTTCCCCCGGCCAGAACCCGCAGGTCCACTCCTCGTTTTTGCAGGCGGGGTAGACGCCGTTCACGCTGGAGTGGTGCTGGCATTTCTTTGTGTACCTGGGCAGGTTGAGACGCACCTGCTCCACGGCCTTGTCCAGCGCGGCCTGGGCCTGCGCGCCGGTGATGGGTACGGGTCTGTTCATAAAAGCACCTCGTCTGAAAAAATCCAGGGGGCGGGCCAATCCCCTGCTCCCGGCGGGCCGGATATACGTTCCCATTGTACCCCCTGGCGGCGGATGCCGCAAGCCCCCGGGCAAAATATTTCCACGACGGCAAAAAAACGCAGGGCGCGTCCCCCGGTGGGGCGCGCCCTGCGCGGCGGAGCGTATCACTTCTGGTTGGGCATGATCCAGAACTTCATGGCGGGGTAGCTGATGACCACCTGCATGAGGATGTTCACGATGTTGGCCAGGGTGGGGGCCAGGCCCTCGGGTATGCCGATGCTGATGAACAGCTGCTGGCTGTAGGCGGGCAGCGCCGCGGACAGGATGACCAGCACCACCGCCAGCAGGATATACTTGGGCACCGCCTGGGCAAACTGGGCGTTGGACTTGAACACCCAGTTCTTCTGTACGAAGAAGTTCACCGTCTGGGCGGCGGCGGTGGCCGCCAGGAAGCTGAGGAAGCCGCACAGCATCAGGCTTTCCGGCGTGGTGTAGTTGAAAATAAAGAACTGGAAGGGCTGGCCGCTGAAGGACTTGAAAATGAAGCCGGTACACACCCACATAACCACGAAGTTGGTGACGGTGGCCACGTTGGACAGGATGTTGAACAGGATAAACTCCCACAGGGTAGGGTGCTCGTCGATCCACTTTTTGATGCCGCCCATAATAATACTCCTCCTTTTAATGAATGGCGTCGGCCGCCTTGCGCTTCTTGCCGGAGCGGGCGAACCCGCCGATGACGGCCCCCAGGCCCTTGAAGAAGTGGCCGTTGACGATGGTGAGGATGCCCTCCGCCATCTCCATGGTGCAGATGCCGCCCGTCATTTTTGCGATGGCCCGGAAGGGCATGTTGTAGTTGAACAGCAGGTTCAGGTTGGGCTGGCCCTTCTCAATGCTCTTGTTGATAAAGTGGGTGAGGATTTTGTAGGCAAACCGCCCCAGGGCGCCCTTGGCGTAGTACATCTGGCACAGCGCGTCGTTCATCTCCAGGGTGCCGCTCCAATGGCCGTCGGGGATGGGGCGGCCCAGCAGCGCCTCGAACTCCCCGTCGGAGATGTCCTTAATGTCACCGCTGAAATACTTGGCGAACTTCTCCTTGTCATAGGGGGATTTGGCCCCGGTGCCCCGGACGGACACGGCACCGCTGAGCTTGATATCCGCCACTGACGCGCCGATCATGATAGTCCACTGGCCACCCTCGATCTCGAATTTGTTGGTGTCCACGTTGAAATAGCGGAACGCCTTGTCGTCCAGGGGGATGGTGACGGTTTTACTCTCCCCCGCCTTGAGGAACACCTTGGCAAAGCCCTTGAGCTCCTTAACGGGGCGGAACACGTCCCCATCCGGCTTGGACACATAGAGCTGGGCCACCTCCGCCCCGTCCATTTTGCCGCTGTTTTTGAGGGTGAACGTGGCCTCTTTGCCGCTCACCTTCAAATCGGAATACTCGAAACTGGTGTAGCTCAACCCGAAACCGAAGGGGAACAGCACGGGCACATTGGCCGTCTCGAAGTAGCGGTAGCCCACAAACAGGCCCTCCCGGTACTCAGCAGTGCGCTCCTTGGCGGGGAAATAGGGGGCGGAGGACACGTCCTCATAGCGAACGGGGTAGCTCTCGGCCAGCTTGCCGGAGGGGTTCACCTGGCCCGTAATCACCTTCAGCACAGAGCCGGCCCCCGCCTGGCCGCACAGGTAGCCGTGCACCAGGGCCTTGCACTTGTCAAGCCATGGCATCTCCACGGCAGAGCCGGCGGACATGACGGCCACCACGTTGGGGTTGGCGGCGCTCACCGCTTCGATCAAATCAACCTGGCTCTGTGCCAGCTTCATGTGGGAGCGGTCCAGCCCCTCGGCCTCGCTGATCTCGTCCAGGCCGATGTAGAGCAGCACCACGTCCGCCTGTTTCGCCAGCTCCGCCGCCCTGGAGCACATGGCGGGGTCGCCCGCCCCGGAGCGGGGGTAACCCGGCTCGAAGCCCGCCACGTCCAGGCCGAAGGTTTTGATGACGTCCATGGCGTTGTCCAGGCGCGTGGGATTGACCACCGAGGAGCCCGCGCCCTGATACCGGGCCTTCTGGGCAAACTCGCCGATGACGGCCACTTTCGCGCCCTTCTTTAGGGGCAGGATGCCGCCCTCGTTTTTCAGCAGCACAACGGACTGCTCGCTGGCCTTCGCCGCCATGGCGTGGTGCTCGTTGATGTCAAAGGGCTTACCCTCCAGGGGCTGCACCGACTTGGTGACGGCCAAAATCACGTCCAGCAACTCGTCCACCCGCTGGTCCAGCAACTCCTCGCTGAGCCTGCCGGACTTGACGGCCTCGACCAGTTCCAGGTCGGAATCGCCGCCGGTGGTTGGCATCTCCAGGTGGGAACCCGCCCGGACACCCTCCACGTGGTCGTTGGAGCCGCCCCAGTCGGACACCACAAAGCCGTCGAAGCCCCACTCGTCCCGCAAAATCTCCTGCAAAAGGTGCTCATTCTCGTTGGCGTACACTCCGTTGATGCGGTTATAGGAGGACATGATGGACTTGGCATGGCCCTCTTTCACCGCGATCTCAAACCCGGTTAGGTAGATTTCCCGCAGTGTCCGCTCATCCAGGACAGAATCCGAGGCCATCCGCCTCAGCTCCTGGGAGTTGCAGGCGAAGTGCTTGGGGCAGGCGGACACGCCGTTTTCCTGGATGCCCCGGATATAGCTGGCCGCCATCTTGCCCGCCAGATAGGGATCCTCGGAAAAATATTCAAAGTTGCGCCCGCACAGGGGGGATCTCTTCACGTTCAGCCCCGGGCCCAGCACCACGCCCACCCCCTGGGAGGCTGCCTCCTCCCCCAGACGGCGGCCGATCTCCTCACCCAGGGCGGGATCCCAGGAGTTGGCGATAGAGGCGGCGGTGGGGAAGCAGGTGGCGGGCAGGGACGGATTCAGGCCCAGCTGGTCCCCTTCCCCCGCCTGCTTGCGGATGCCGTGGGGGCCGTCTGATAGCGTCATATTCGGCACGCCCAACCGCTCGATGCTCCGGGTCTGCCAGAAGTCCTTGCCGGAGAAGAGGTAGCACTTCTCCTCCAGGGTCATTTGCTTGATGATGTCCGCGTGTTTCAAGCCAATTCCTCCTTACTGGTTTTATAATCATAAACTGCGTGCCCGCCAAAAAACGGGAGCGGCGCTGAACAAATCCGGGGACGGGTTCCCCGGGATTTGTTCAAAGCCCTCCCGCCCCCACCCCCGCCTTGCGGCGGGAGCGGGGACGTTTCGGCTCCTGTTGTCACGCTTCGCTTGTTCACGATGGCTCAGCGCTTCTTCTTGGCGCCCCGGATAATCATCACCTCGCCCGCCACCGCGGCCAGAATGACCACGGCGGAGATGGCGTACATGGCGATCTCCCAGCCGGCCAGGCCGCCGCCCGCGCCGTTGGCGTAGGCACGGCTGTTGGCCGTGGTGTACAGGATGTTCTTGCAGGCCTGCCGCGCCGCCTGGAGGGAGGTGCCGCTGGTCCTGTCGGTGAGCCCGCTGAACTCAATCATCTGGGGGGTGAGGCAGAAGTCGCCGCCGTTGCGGATCTGGATATCGGCGTCCTGGTAGCCGTAGCCGCCGAAGTAGTCGGTGAGCACCATGCCCTTAAAGCCCCACTCGTCGCGCAGGACGGTGTTGAGCAGCTCGGGGTTGGCCCCGGCGTACTTATAGCCGATGTAGTTGAAGGCGCTCATCACGGCCATGGACTTACCCTCGTAGTTCTTCACGCACATCTCGAAGGGCTTGAGGTAAATCTCGCGGATGGCCTGCTCGTTGGACCAGGTGCACAGCATGTCGGTGCGGTGGGTCTCCTGGTCGTTAAGGGCAAAGTGCTTCATGAAGGAGTACACGCCGCTCTCCGCCGCGCCGTTGATGGCGGTGGAGGCCATGGCCCCGGACAGGTAGCCGTCCTCGGAGTAATATTCGAAGTTACGGCCGGAGAAGGCGGTGCGGTGGATGTTCATGGCGGGGGCGTACCAGCCGGACACGTCCATCTCGTCGGCCATCTTGCCGATGCTGGCGCCGAAATCATGGGCCAGGCCGGTGTTCCAGGTGGCGGCGATGACCACGCCGGCGGGGAAGCCGATGGACGCTTTGCCGGTAAAGTTGTTGTTGATGGAGGCGGGGCCGTCGCAGTCCACCTGCTGGGTCTTGCCCACGGACTCAACGGCCACGCTCTGGTAGCCGCCGATGCCAATCAGGTTCACCATGTCGTCCACAGTGAGCTGGTCCAGCAGCTTCTCCCACTGGGGGTTGTCATAGTCCTTGCCCCGCAGGTCCATCAGCGTCAGGCCGTTCTTGGCCCCGGTGGTGGGCACGGCGTCGTTGCTGTCGTTGAACTGGGTGGGATCGTAATTGGTGTGGTTATAGAAGCCGGCCTTCACGTCGGCCGCCATCTCAAAATTGGTGGGGGCGGCCACCGCGGCGTCATGGTTGGCAAAGCCGTCCTTGCGGGACAGGTAGGTCACATCGCCCTGGGCGTAGCCAAACTGGGAGAGGGCGGGGGTGCCATCGGAGGCGCGGCCGCCGGTGTAGGTGACGGTGGAGCCCACGGTATAGGTCTGGGAGTCGATGACGTTGTGGGAGTCAGTGTTGATGGAGATCACGTAGTCGCCGGCCTCCAGCACATAAGCGCCCGCACCCTGATAGTCGAAGGACGCCATATCCTCCGCCTGGAAGGAGATCTTCACGGTCTCGGACTTGCCCGGCTCAAGGATCCCGGTCTTGTCGAAGGCCACCAGGTTGGCGCTGGCCTTCTCAATGCCGCCGTTGGTGTAGGGTGGGTTGTAATAGACCTCCACCACGTCCTTGCCCGCCACGCTGCCGGTGTTGGTGACGGTGACGTCGAAGCTGATGGTCCCATCAGCTTCGGAGATGGGGCCCATCTCCTGCTGGAAGGTGGTGTAGCTCAGGCCGTAGCCGAAGGGGTAAACCACCGTGCTGTCGTAGTCGATGGCGCCCTCCACCGCGGCGGTCTCATACCAGCGGTAGCCCACGTAGATGCCCTCCACATAGTTGACAAAGTTGGGGGTCACGGGGAAGCCGTAGGACAGGGGGGATACATCGTCCAGGTTGGTGTACTTGAACTCCCCGATGTTATTGAAAGCGGGGATTGCGGTCAGGTCGTACACAAAGGTGTCCACGGTGCGGCCGGAGGGGTTCACCTTGCCGGACAGGATATTGCCCAGGGCGTTGAAGCCGGTCTGGCCGGGGCCGGGGGCCAGGATGACGGACTTGATGGAGGGATAGTCCTCAATCCATCCCAGCTCCATGGCGTTGGAGGCGTTGATTACCACGACCACCTTGTCGAACTGGCTGGTGACCTTCTCAATCATGGCAAGCTCCCGGGTGGTGGGCTCCAGATAGTGCTTATCCAGGCCCAGATCCTCGGGGTACTCGCTGAAGCGCAGGCCGGAGGCGGAGAACATGGTGCCTTTGCCGTCGTCCGCGAAGGTATCGGGTACGTTGGGGTCCAGGCTGGTGGGCAGGTCGGCGCCCTCGCCGCCGGCGCGGGAGAGGACGATCATGGCCACGTCGGAATAGGCCGCCGCCTTGTCGAACATCCCCGCCGCCTCATACTCGGCGATGGTGGGCTCGGGGCAGGTCCAGTCCTGGCCCATCATGCCGATGCCGGGGCGCTTGTCCCGCCAGCCGGTGTAGAAGCCGGTCAGGTCCTCATTGTACTCAATGCCCGCCTGCTTGATACCCTCCAGCAGGGTGACGGTGGGGTACAGCCCGGACAGGGAGCCGGAGCCGGTGCCGCCGTACACGGGGTTGGTGGCCGACCAGCCGAAGGTGTTCACCTTGGCGCCCTCCCCCAGGGGGAGCAGGCCGCCCTCGTTCTTGAGCAGCACAAAGCCCTCGTCGGCAATGTCCTCGCACAGGGCGCTGGCGTCGGTGACGCTCTGCTCGCTGATGTCGCCGCTGCCCCGCAGGGCCATGCCCACGATGCCGTACAGCGGGCCGGTGAGAATCATGTCCACGATGATCACCAGCGCCACGATGAAGCCCATCCAGGCGGAACCCCTGGCAATGCCCTTGGTGGGCTTGGGCAGCTTCATGGCCGCGACGGTCACCGCGACGGCCACCACCAGCACCACGGCCAGGGCGATGAGATAGCCCTTAATCATGCCCAATGTGGTGATGACGTCGTTCATGTTGATGCCTAACATTGTTTCTTCCTCCTCATTCACTTTTTGGCGGGGCTGTCCCCCGCCCTGTGGGGAGAGTGTAGCACAAAATTTATCCCTGTGCGGGTTTTTGCGCAAACTGCACCCTTTGACGCCTGAACTGCATTCCGTCCTGTGCATATCCCCCAAAGAGAAGCCGGGGCGCTTTGTGCGTTTCGCCGGAAAAGGGAGGGAATGGAAAAGGGGCGCCGGGCAATACGCCCGGCGCCCCTTAATGCTATCTGCTCTTCAGCGGGACCACCACATTGATTTCAAACCACTCCTCCCCGTTGTGGACGGTGACCGCCCCGCCGTACTTCCCGGCGGCCCGGCGGACGGATTTGATGCCGTAGCCGTGGTAGGCCCCCTCCGGCTTGGTGGACACGGGCAGCCCGTCCTGAAACTTCAAAACCTCCGGGCAGTAGTTCTCGCAGCGGATGACCAAAAGGTCCTTTTTCGCGTATACCGCCAGGTGGATCAGCCGCTTTTCCCGCTCCTCCACCCGCAGCTCGCACTCGATGGCGTTGTCCAGGATATTGCCGAAGATGGTGCAGAGATCCATCACGTCCATGAACTCCAGCCGCGCGCCGTCGGCCACGCAGGTGAGCTCCACCCCGTGGCGGGCACAGTACAGGCTCTTGCCGGTGAGCACCGTGTCCAGCACGGAGTTGCCCGTTTTGTTCTGGGCCTCGTAGTCCCGGATCTCCTCCTCCATCCCGTCCAGGTAGGCGGAGCGGCGCCCGGCGTCCGGCTCGGCCCGCAGCACGGCGATCTGGTGCTTCAGATCATGGTATTTGTGGTTGATGACCTCGATGCTCTCCCGGGACTGGCGGTACTGGGCGTATTGGTTTTGCAGGATATTCTGGATGGCGTCCAGCTCCCGCTGCATGTACAGCTCGCACCGCTGGACATGATAGGCATACAGCATGGCCACCCCCGCCAGATCCACCAGGGTGCGGATATTATAGATGTCGGTGAGCTGGGAGCCGGTAAAGGGGGCGTCCCGGTACACAAAGCTCAGGTTGCTCAAAAAGAAGCAGGCCAGGGCGATGAGCGCCGGGCTGCCCAGCTCCCGCAGCTGGAAGGTCATGGCGGCGCGGGGGTCGTCCCGGCGTTTTTCCAGGCCGTACATGCCCAGGAACACCGCGGCGTAAACCCCCGCCAGCATCCCAACGGCCAGCGCAGCCCTGCCGGCCCCCATCTCCTGCCAGCCCAAAGCGAACAGGGCGTAGGAATAGAGCTGCCACTCCAGCGAGGCGGCGAACTCCGCCAGCAGGAAGGCCCGGACGGTGCAGTAGCCCGCGCTGGCCAGGGGCATGTCGCAGCACGCGGCGATGAGGGCCAGCATCATCCCCACCGCCGCCGCCATGCAGGGCAGCCACAGCCACAGGGGCAGCGCGTCGGTGAGCATCATGAACAGGCACTGCCCCGCCAGCCCCAGCCCCAGCAGCCCCCACAGCCGGAGTCCCCCGCACCGCCTGGGGTACTTGGCGATGACGGTGAGGCAGGCGCACCACTCGGCGGCGGCGGTGAACAGCCGGGGGATATCGGACAGGTAGACGGTATTCACGGCGCCACACCCCCCACCCAGTCGGCCAGGGCCTCCAAAAAGGGCGTCCGGCGGCCCCGGCTGATGAGCAGCTTGTCCCCCCGGACCACCGCGCAGCCGTCCCGGATGCCGTCCACATGCTCCAGGTTCACCAGGTATCCCTTATTGCACCGGGCAAAGCCCTTCCCCTCCAGCGCCTCCTCCACCTGCTGGAGGGTGGCGGTGGACGCGTGTATGCCGGAGCGGGTGTGGAACATCAGCTGCCGCCCCAGCCGCTCGATGTAGAAAATGGCGTTGACCTCCAGCTTCACCGCGCCCCCCCTGACGGCCACGGTGATACAGGCGTCCTCTTTTTTCTTCACATACTGCAGCGCCCGCCCCAGCCGCTGGGAAAAGGAAAAGTAGCTCACCGGCTTCAGGATGTAGTCCAGGGCGTTCACCGAATAGCCCTGGATGGCGTACTGGGCCAGGTTGGTGACAAAGACAATGACCACCTCCGGGTCCTTTTCCCGGATATAGCCCGCCGCCGTCATGCCGTCCATGAAGGGCATCTCCACGTCCATCAGGATCAGGTCGAACCCGGGCTTGTACCGCTCCACCAGGTCCTCGCCGTCGCCGTAGTGGGTGACCTGGAAGGCCCGGCCCGTCTCCCTGCCGTAGTCGCCGATGTACCGCTCCAGCTGGGCAAAGCACTGCGGGTCGTCCTCCGCGATGGCGATTCGGATCACTGCGCTCACTCCTCTCCTTGGCCTTTCCTGTACAAAACCACGCAAATTGTATGAAACTGTCAATTCATTCCCCGTTTACGGCATTGATTTTACTTAGTATATGCCACCCCGCGCCCCCTGTCAATCGGAACCGGGCGCTTTTCCGCACAAAACACTCCTCCCGGTTTTTCATGATTTTCCTAATTTTTCGTGAACTTCGTTTTCCCGTATTGAAATTTTCCCAAAAAGATGGTAACATAGGGTTATCAAAGGGGGACTCCCCCCAATACCAAGTTAAGGAGTGGTCAAAAATGGTCAAGGTTATCATGGGCCTGAAGGGCACCGGCAAGACCAAGCAGATGATCGACCTCATCAACACAGCGGTGGATACAGAGCACGGCAACGTGGTTGCCATCGCCCACAATTCCAAGCTGAACTATAAAATCAATTACAAAATCCGCCTTGTGGACACCTCGGACTACAGCATCCCCAACTACGACACCCTGCGGGGCTTCCTGTATGGGCTGTACGCCAGCAATTACGATATCACCCACGTGTTTATCGAGAGCCTGAACAAGCTGGTCCCCACCGTGGGCAATGAGGATGTGGAGCCCTTCCTGGACTGGCTGGAGTCCTTCTCCCAGAAGAGCGGCATCAAATATACCATCTCCATCAGCGAGGACGCGGCCAAGGCCAGCGACGGCGTGAAGAAATATTTCTGAGCGGACTTGTTTCTATGAGACCGGGCGGGCGCAGGCCCGCCCGGTTTATTTTATCTTACAGGAGGAAATTATAATGGACTGCACCCAAACCATCCGCGCCCGGCGGAGCATCCGCAAGTTCAAGCCCGGCGCCTCCATCCCCAGGCCGGATGTGGAGGCCATGCTGGAGGCGGCCATGATGGCCCCCAGCGCCCGCAACCTGCGCCCCTGGGAGTTTTTTGTGGTGGAGAACCCGGAGCTCAAGGCCCGGCTGCGCGCCGCCCACCCCTTCGCCTCCATGCTGGACACCGCCTCGCTGGCCATCGTGGTGTGCGGCCGGCCGGAGGATCAAAAGGGCGCGGTGGAAGGCTACTGGCCGCTGGACTGCGGCGCGGCCATCGAGAACCTGCTGCTCCAGGCGGTGGCCCTGGGCTACGGCGCGTGCTGGTGCGGCTGCTGGCCCAGCCCCCGCATCTCCAAGCTCCAGGAGCTTTTGAACACCCAGTCTGTCCCCGCGGCCCTCATCGCCGTGGGCGTGCCCGACGAGGCCCCGGAGGCCAGGGGCTTTTACCAGGCCGGCAAGGTCACCTGGCTGGCCTGACGGCGGCAGAAAGGAGGATGCGGCATGAGCGGCAAACAGCCCCTCCGCGCCCGGGTGGAAACCGGTGTGGTGCTGCCCCGGGCCATCCATCTGATTCCCATGGACACCATCAACGGCTTCGACGTCCGCCCCGGCTTCTACGAGACCAACGGCGCCACCGCCATCCCCGGCGGGGTGAACTTCACCGTCCACTCCCACGGGGCCACCGGCGTGGAGCTGCTGCTCTTCCGCCGGGAGGAGGCGGAACCCTTCGCGGTGCTCCCCTTCCCCGAGCACTACCGCATCGGGAACGTGTACTCCATGATCGTGTTCAAGCTGAACATCGAGGAATTTGAGTACGCCTACCGGGTGGACGGGCCCTACCAGCCGGAAACGGGGCTCGTCTTTGACAAGAGCCGCTACCTGCTGGACCCCTACGCCAAGGCGGTCACCGGCCAGAGCGCCTGGGGCAAGACCACCCCCCACGGCCAGCACTACAAGGCCCGGGTGGTGAAGGACGACTTCGACTGGGGCAAGCTGGACCAGCCCCTCATCCCCACCGAGGACCTCATCATTTACGAGCTCCACGTCCGGGGCTTCACCAAGGACGCCTCCTCCGGCGTGGCCTATCCCGGCACCTTCGCCGGGCTGATGGAGAAGCTGGACTACCTCCAGGAGCTGGGGGTGAACGCCCTGGAGCTGATGCCCATCTTTGAATTCGACGAGATGCTGGACTACCGGGAGGTAAACGGACGGGCCCTTTACAACTACTGGGGGTACAGCACCGTCAGCTTTTTTGCCCCCAACACCAGCTACACCGCCTCCACCGAGTATAACCGGGAGGGGAACGAGCTGAAAAACCTCATCCGGGCCTGCAAGCGGCGGGGCATCGAGGTGTATCTGGACGTGGTGTTCAACCACACCGCCGAGGGCAATGAGATGGGTCCCTTTTTCTCCTTCAAGGGCTTTGACAACAACATCTACTACCTGCTCACCCCCGAAGGGTACTACTACAATTTTTCCGGCTGCGGCAACACCCTGAACTGCAACCACCCCATCGTCCACCAGATGATTATGGACTGCCTGCGCTACTGGGTGACCACCTACCGAGTGGACGGCTTCCGCTTCGACCTGGCCTCCATCCTGGGTCGGGACGAGCACGGGGCCCCCATGGTGTCCCCGCCCCTCCTCCAGGCCATGGCCTTCGACCCCATCCTGGGGGATGTGAAGCTCATCGCCGAGGCGTGGGACGCGGGGGGGCTGTACCAGGTGGGCACCTTCCCCGCCTGGAACCGCTGGGCGGAGTGGAACGGCCGCTACCGGGACGACATGCGCCGCTACCTCAAGGGGGACGGGGGGATGGCCCAGGCCGCCGCCCTGCGCCTCACCGGCTCCCGGGACATCTATGACGCAGCCGCCCGGGGCAACGCCTCGGTGAACTTCCTCACCTGCCACGACGGCTTCACCCTCCACGACCTGTACGCCTACAACCGCAAGCACAACGAGGCCAACGGCTGGAACAACACCGACGGCGCCAACGACAACAACAGCTGGAACTGCGGCGCGGAGGGGGAGACCGACGATCCCCAGATCAACGCCCTGCGGGGAAGGATGGTGCGCAACGCCTTCGCCCTGCTCATGTGCTCCAGGGGCATCCCCATGTTTTTGGCGGGGGACGAGTTCGGCAACACCCAGTTTGGCAACAACAACGCCTACTGCCAGGACAATATCACCTCCTGGCTTGACTGGTCCCTGCTGGAGCAAAACCGGGACCTGTTCCAATTTTTCCAGTATATGATCCGCTTCCGCAAGGACCACAGGGTACTGCGCCGGGACATCAGCGGCGGGGCCTGCGGCTTCCCCGACGTGAGCTTCCACGGCACGGCCCCCTGGCAGGAATCCTTTGGCCCCCAGGACCGCTATGTGGGCGTGATGTTCGCCGGGGCGGAGCGCAACGTAGGCCCCCAGATCGTCTATGTGGCCTCCAACGCCTATTGGGAGGAGCTGGGCGCCGCCCTGCCCCAGCTGCCCGCCTCCATGCACTGGGAGCTGGCGGTGGACACCTGGGCGGCGGAACAGCGCCCCCGGCCGGCGGATGGGAACTGCTTTGCCATCGGCCCCCGGAGCGTGAAGGTGTTCGTGGCGAAATAAACGGAAGGCGCTCCCCGCCGGTACGGC
>CATABD010000021.1 GCA_949494735.1 uncultured Oscillospiraceae bacterium | reverse complement strand
GATAATTGCAGATTATCTATTAAAACAGCAGCAGACTGCCTGCTACCCGGCAGCCTGCTGCTGTTATTCAAAGAGAGAATGTCATTTTTCCTCGGGGATGTTTTTCTGCCAGCAACAGTGTTTGCTGTGCTGTTGTAACGTGTGTGTAAATTTGTGTTGTGGATATAGAACTATGTCCTAATAAAGACTGTATGTATCGAATATCCATCCCAGCTTCCAATAGCGAAGTGGCAAACGTATGTCGGAACATATGTGGTGTTATATGATACTCACCACCGATTTTCTTCAGATGTTTTTGAATAATTCGCCGAACCGACTGTGGCGAGATAGGGTTTCCTCGCTGATTGAAAAGAATAAAGCCCTGTGCTTGAATTTCTGTATGAAACTCATGGTAATAGATTCGCATGAGCTTTAGCAGCTCTGGCGTTGTAATCTGGAGAACTCGTTCTTTGCTCCCTTTTCCATTGACCAGCAGACGAAGGTTACCGGCCTCTAATATAACTGTATCTTTTGATAACGCACACAGTTCGGATACCCGTAGGCCGGTACTGAACAGCAATTCCAGTACTACAATATCCCTCAGGGTATCTCGGCGGTCTGGCGAGTAGGCAGCATATGCACATTGCAAAAGGTTGTGGACGATATGAGTTGGGATAACTCGCGGGAGCTGTTTGGGAGACTGGATTCGAATATGGAGCTTGTCAAATGGGCTTTCTTCCAAAGTACCATTCAGCTTGAGCTCATGGTAGAAAGCCCGAACGCTTGCTACCTTCCGCTTTACTGACCGGGGAGCAAAGTTTTGGTTCAGATGCTTCACATAGCTACTTAACAAGTCCCTGTCAGGCCATACCCCATTTACAAATAGGGCAAATTGCCGCAAATCAATTCTATAGGCTTTGAGGGTATCTGGAGATAGCCTCCGCTCATATTCCCCGGCTTCCAGATAATCGGCAATGGACTTTGACAATGTTTTCATAGACAACACTCCGGTTTCTGTTTAGGATGCTCTCTATTATGAGGAGTCTGTCGAAAACTGTCCACAATCGAAAACTGTCCACAATTCAATGTGAAGACGAATAATATGGAGAATAACGCCTGCCATTTTGCCAAAATATATTGCAATTACCAATGCAGGCCATTATACTTAATATGTCGGAACGCACAATTATTATGAGAAAGGCGCAGAATTATGGAACGAGACGATATATTTAAAGCAATCCAGTCTGCTGTTAAAGATACGCCGCTTTTCATTATCGGCAGCGGCAGTTCCGCAGCTCATCACTTGCCAGGAATGGGGCTGCTGGGGGATCATTTACTCACCCAGTTGGACTCAAAATATACGGGTACAACCTGTTGGGATACTTTCCGGGAGAATCTCAAAAGCGGGGCAGATTTGGAGACAGCACTTCTGGGAGTTACCCTCACGCCTGAAATGCTGATTGATGTAAAATGTGAAACCTGGAATTTAATATCATCAAAAGACCTAGAACTGTTTGACCGCATCCTTTTTGATAACGAGATACTTCCCTTATCACAGCTAATTAGGAAATTTTATCAAGCCCATCCACAAAAAGTCGACATCATCACCACAAACTATGATCGTGTCATTGAATATGCCTGTGATTCAATTGGCCTTCCCGTTTCAACGGGATTTGAAGGCTATTATCAAAAAAGATTTACTGGCAGATTTCCTTCAAGGGACACTGTCAATCTTTTAAAGGTTCATGGCTCCCTGGATGTATTTCGGGACGCGCATGATGTGGCGGTTTCCGTGCCCATGCTGCGGGAGCTTCCTCCAGGTCTGGTTCCTGAAATCATTACGCCTGGCCGCTCTAAATTTGAGGCCATTCTGCAGGGCACTCCACGCCAGATTTTGTCTGCGGCGGATGAGCGGATTGGACAAGCTACAGGCTTTTTGTGTATCGGATACGGCTTTAACGATACCCAGGTGCAGGAAAACATCGTATCCCGCATTCGAACCGGCGTACCGATTGTTGTAATTACTCGAGATGTATTTGATTCTGCAGCACACTTACTGGCCAATAATGCAAAGCATTATATATCCATTCAAGAGGGAATGAAACCGAATACCACAGAAATCTGTATTGATCGGACAGTTGAAATTCTGGATGGAACGTTTTGGACCATTGACGGTTTTATGAGTATCATTGATTAGGGGAGTTTATAATGGGTATTTTCAATTTTGATGAAATGCAGACATTTGGGCGTGTCCAAGGGGTGGATACCGCAACCATTATTGTTCAAGTAGAAGACCCGGCCCAACTGTCAAGGCTTCAGGTGAATCATCTGATTGCGATTCGATCTTCTAAAGTAGGACAGGCCCTGATTGGCATGGTCAGTAAAATCATGAGAAAATTCAGCGATGAATTAGACCAGACAGACGGGGACGAGACGGCTTCTGTGGATGTTGTAAAAGCAACGTTGATAGGAACGCTCCTGGACAGGGAAGGCGAGCGCAGAAACGTTTTTAAACGCACATTGGAATCCGTCCCGGAAATTGATTCGCAGTGCTTCATCATGGCGGACGATGTACTTACGGCTTTTATGGGCGTGATCTCCGGCGCGGATTCAGGAATGGAACACCCTTTGTGCATTGGGAAATACACGATCAATAATGGTGCACTTGCTTGGCTGGATGGGAACAAATTGTTTCAACGCCATGCCGTTATTGTTGGGAGCACTGGATCAGGAAAATCTTTTACAGTTGCGACTTTGCTTGAAAAAATAGCAGAATTGAAGTCCTGTAACGCGATTCTGTTCGATATACATGGTGAATACGCGCCTATTACAGGGGACAGTATCCAGCATTACAAGATTGCGGGACCTGCTGACGTACCCTCCGAACAAACGATGTTTCTTCCCTACTGGCTTTTGAGCTATGAGGAAATGCTGGCGCTGATGCTGGATCGTTCTGACACAAATGCTCCCAATCAGGCTATGGTGTTTAGCCAAGCTGTGATTGCTGAAAAGGTTGCCATGCTCGAAAATAGTGGTCACAGCGATTTAGCAGGCGAAATTACTGTGGACAGCCCGGTTCCTTATCAAATTTCGCAGGTTCTGGAATACCTCAGAGGACAAAATATAGGGACAAAAACCGGTTCCAGAGGACAGCAAGTACAAGGCGACTTCTATGGGAAGCTGTCACGGTTTATCCAAAGACTGGACGCCAAAGTTTCTGACAAGAGACTGAACTTCATGTTCTCCAATGCGGAGGATCTTTTAGACTTTTCATATATGGAGGTGCTGTGCCGACGGCTCATGGCACCGGCCAGTCAAGGCGGCGGTATTAAGATACTGGACTTTTCCGAAGTGCCGTCAGATATTCTTCCATTAATTGTATCTCTGCTGGCCCGTATTGTGTTTTCCGTTCAGCAGTGGATGGATCGCTCAAAGCTGAACCCGTTGGCAATTTTCTGCGATGAAGCACACCTGTATATTCCGGCCAATGCGCAGCAAGGGGTTGAATCATCCAGCTTGCAGAGCTTTGAGCGCATCGCAAAGGAGGGCAGAAAATATGGGATTGGCCTGGTGATCGTGAGTCAGCGCCCGTCCGAGGTCAATCGGACTGTTCTCAGCCAAAGCAGTAACTTTATCGCAATGCGGCTGACCAACGCGGAGGATCAGGCCGTAATCAAAAAGTTACTGCCGGACAGCATTGGAAATTTTGCTGACTTGCTGCCTGTTTTAGATATTGGAGAAGCGATTGCCGTGGGAGATGCCTCGTTGCTGCCCAGCCGAATTGTGATTGATATTCCAAGGCAAAAGCCGGACAGCGCGACAGTGAAGTTTTGGGATGAATGGAGCCGCGAGACAGTTTCTGATGATATTGGAACTGCGGTTCAGGCCATGAGAAAGCAAGGAAGATAACCATGAGTGAGGAATGAGGAGTAGACTATAGGGAAGCAAGGCAAGGGTTTAAAGTTTACTCAATTTATTGCTCACATTTTGTGCTATAATACCTCCTGCTGTCCAAAATCGGAGCAACAGGAGGTATTTATTATGAATCACTGCCCAGAAAAGATCAAACGAGAGGTTTTTACAAAGTATCTCTGCGGATACACACCTGTAGAATTAGCAAACGAATTCGGAATCCACTTTACCACAATTTACAGATGGATCGAACGATGGAAAAAAGATTTGTCGGAGCATACGCTGGAGGAATTGCCATTTCAAGATATGGGAATGGTTCTTGAATATGTCAAAAGCCTAAAACAACAGTTGGATGAAGCAGCGCGCTCTTTATCCATTATCCACGAAAGCAATGTGTTACAAACAATTCCCTTAAAAGACCGCATCGGCATGGCAAAAAAATATGTAGAAACATACCCGGTAAATCTGCTCTGTCGAACGTTCGAAATACCTGTATCAACGCTCTATTATTACAGAAGAAAAGCTATGGATGAAACAAAGCGCCAGAAAGAGGAGCGCGACTTGAGCGGTGCAATCCGCGCGATTTTTGAGAACTGCAGAGGACGATTGGGGGCAGAAAGAATCCGTGTTCTATTACAAGAGCAAGGGATTACAACAAGTAAACGGAGGATTGGTAAGCTGATGAAGCAGATGGGATTATCCAGCAACAAATATGCAAATACGTATTATCCCTCCAACTGTGCGCTTGCTCTGGAGGAGGGGACAGATGTCAAAATTCTATGATGAGGCGTATAAATGGCAGTTATATGAAAAGTATCGCGACGGATTTACACTGACCGAGATTTGTGAAATAGCTGGGGTTACAGACAAATCTTTGAGCGAATGGTTCAAGCGATTTGACGCTCAGTATGCACAGGCAAGCACAGTGGATCTGAAAACTGTGCACCGAAGAAATACTGATTTACGGTTTGCTTTCCAACAAAAAGAGGCGGAACTTTTTCTGCTGCAAAATGAGTGGGACATTACAGAAATCCCGGAACCTGCTCGTATAACCTGTGCGCGGCAAGTGCTTGACCGATATGGGCCAAACCGAGTCTGCCGCACACTAAAAATTCGAAAATCAAACCTATATTACCATGCATTCCGCAGGCCAGAGTTCACCACTTATGAGAAGCGAGACCAAGAGCTTCTGCCAGCAATTCAAAAAATCTGCGAGGCGAGTCCCAAGCGAATCGGGGCTGAGCGCATTCGACAAAAACTGATGGAACAAGGATTTACCGTCTGTAAGAAAAAAGTGCTGAAGCTCCTCTGCGAAATTGATCCGAGCTATGTGCCACCAGAGAAGAAAATCGGTTCCGGCTTTACTTGGGATAGAAGCTGCACGAATCTGCTGGCCAGAAAGTTTTCACCACCACGGCCCAATATGGCTTGGCTCAGCGATATTACAGACATTAAAACAGATGCGGGGACGTGCTGCCTGTGTGTAATTCTGGATCTATTTTCCAGGAGGATAGTTGCGGCCCATCTTAACACGCAGAAAAATGCCGGTCTGGTTTGCCATACGTTCCAGGACGCATTTGCGGTACGCGGTTCCCCGAAAAACCTATTGTTTCATAGCGACCAGGGAGGGCAGTACACCGGCCATCAATTCCGAGGTTTGCTGTATGATTGTGGCGTAACGCAATCTTTTTCGGCTCCAGGAGTTCCATATGACAACGCACCTATGGAATCCTTTTTTGCCAGTTTAAAGGTGGAAGAGGTCCACCGCTACCGCTATCATGGTATATCTGATTTAGCAGTGTCTCTGAGGGAGTACATGGACTTCTACAACAACCGAAGGCCCCACAGCAGCATCGGCAATCAAACCCCGGCCCAAGCAGAAGAAATATATTTTAAAAAGCAAAGCGCAGCCAGCATTTCTGCTGACTGCGCTCCGTTTGCGTGCAAAAAATGATGTGCGACCGACTTGAAATGCTAATCAACATTCCAAAAAATCGGCCACACATCATTGTGGTTGCGGGGGCCGGATTTGAACCGACGACCTTCGGGTTATGAGCCCGATGAGCTACCAGACTGCTCCACCCCGCGATATTTTATTGGTGCCGGAGACCGGGGTCGAACCGGCACGGGATCACTCCCACGGGATTTTAAGTCCCGGGCGTCTGCCAATTCCGCCACTCCGGCTTATCAAGGCTAGATTATGATAGCACGATTTCCCCCTTCTGTCAACCCCTATTTCCGTCACTTCATTCGCCTCCGGCAATTTGCCAAAATTCTTGTCAAAGCCAGGCTGGCATGGTACAATAAGCAGCAGAAGCTGCACATGAAACGTCCATAAAGGAAAATCCTCACTTGCCGCTTGTGACTTGCTTCCCTGCCATGGTGAGGGCACTACTATTAGGGCTTGTATGAAAATTGACAACACGCCCAATCGGCGGGCCTTCTGCCGCCGTACCGCGTTGATTTGCCTTGCCCGGCGAAAGACTTTCTGATGGCTGGGCATATTGTCAATGTTCAAACGGCGCCTAGAAAAGAGGAGCGTATTTCATGAACATCGGTTTTATCGGACTGGGCATCATGGGCAAGCCCATGGTGCGGAATCTTCTGAAAGCTGGCCATCGGGTCTGGGTGCGCAACCGCTCCAAAGCCCCCGAGGAAGCGCTACGCAAAGACGGCGCCATCCCCGCCGGATATCGGGAAATGGCGGAAAACTGCGAGCTGGTCATCACCATGGTGCCCAACTCCCCCCAGGTACGGGAGGTCCTGCTGGGTGGGGACGGCATCGCCCAGTATATGCGCCAGGGCCAAACCGTCATCGACACGTCTTCCATAAACCCGGTCGCCTCCCAGGAAATTGCGGCGGAGCTAGCCAAGCGGGGGGTGGAAATGCTGGACGCCCCAGTATCCGGCGGCGAACCCAAGGCCGTTGACGGCACCCTGTCTTTCATGGTAGGCGGCAAACAGGAAATCTTTGACCGTTACAAAGGGATTTTGCTCAATATGGGGGCCTCTGCCGTGCGCTGCGGCGAGGTGGGCGCGGGCAATACCACCAAGCTGGCCAATCAGATTATCGTGGCCTGCAATATCCAGGCGGCAGCGGAGGCTTTGACCCTGGCCCAGAAGGCCGGGGTGGATCCGGAGCTGGTGTTCCAGGCCATCCGGGGCGGGCTGGCGGGTTCCACCGCCATGAACGCCAAGGTCCCTATGATGCTGGCCGGGGACGACGCGCCCGGTTTCAAAATCGACCTGCATATCAAGGATCTGAATAACGTCCTGGACTGTGCCCACTCTGTGGGCGCGCCTGTGCCCATGACCGCCCAGGTGCAGGAGATTTTGCAGTGGGTGCAGCACCACGAGGGCGGGCAAAAGGACCACAGCGCCATCGCCCAATACTACGAATACCTGACCGGCATCCGCCTTGGCCGGTAACGCATAAAAGGGCCGCTGTCACCCGGTCGGGATGGCAGCGGCCCCTTCGTTTGCTTTGGCTTGCGTCTTGTGCTCAGCTTTCCAGCAGCAGCGCCGCGATGTCGTTCACATTGGTCCCGGTGGGGCCGGTCTTGATAAGTCCGCCGGCCTTTTCCAGCGCATGATAGGAGTCGTTGTCCTTGAGCGCCGCGAAAATGTCCACCCCCTGCTCCCGCAGAACCTGGGCGGTGGAACCGTCCACGTAGCCTCCCGCGGCGTCGGTGGGGCCGTCGGTGCCGTCCGACCCCAGGGAGAACACCGCCGCGCCGGACATGCCCGCGATGCCGGGGGCGGCGGCCAGGGCAAGCTCCTGGTTCCTCCCCCCAAGGCCGTGGCCGGTGAGGTGCACCACCGTCTCCCCCCCCGCCAGGAAGGCCAGCTTTTGTCCGCCGCCGTGGTGGTACTGTGCGATGTTTGCCAGGAAGGCCCCGGCCTCCCGCGCCGTACACGACAGGCTGGCGGTGAGCACCACGGGGGCATACCCCAGGGCGCGGCACTCCTCCTGGGCGGCCAGGCACAGCTGGCGGACGCTGCCGGTGATGTGGGTCTCCACATTGTCCAGGCTTTTGGGCGTCTCCACCGCCAGCAGGGCGCGCATCTCCTCGGTGAGGGTCAGCCCGTATTTCTCCGCCACCGCCCTGGCCTGCTCCTCCGTGCTGGAGTCCGGGTAGGCGGGGCCGGAGGCAATCATGTCCAGCGGGTCGCCGATGATGTCGGACAGCACCACGGAAAACACCCTGGCCGGGGCGCACAGCGCGGCAAACCGCCCGCCCTTCACGGCGGAAAAGCGCTTGCGCACCGTGTTCATCTCCACGATGTCCGCCCCGGAGGCCAGCAGCTCGTGGGTGAGCCGGTCCAGGTCGGCGGGGGGGATCAGCGGCTTTTCAAACAGGGCGGAGCCGCCGCCGGACAGCAGGAAGAGCACCGTGTCCTCCTCCGCCAGGCCGGACACCGCCTCGATGGCAGCCTGGGTGGCCCGGAAGGAGTTCTCATCCGGGACGGGGTGGCCCGCCTCATAGATCTCCAGGCCGGGCAGCGGGCCCTTGCTGTGGCCGTACTTGGTGACGACCACGCCGGAATCAACCCGCCCGCCCAGCTGCCGGACGGCGGCCGCGGCCATCTGCCACGCGGCCTTGCCCGCCGCCACCAGCACCAGCCGCCCCGGACCGAACCGGGCCGCCTCCAGGGCCTTGGCCACCGCCGTTTTAGGCAAGACGGCCTTGAGCGCCGCGTCCATAATGCGCTGCGCGTCTGCTCTCAGTGACAAGGGAAAGTCCCTCCTTTTCGTCAAATATGAGGGGCCGCCGCCGGGCCTGAAATCCCGGCGGCGGCCCTGATGGTTTTCCTGATTACACGAACAGGGAGAGGATGAAGACGAGGATGATAACCGTCAGGCCCATCACGCCGGTCATGCCGGTCTGGCACTTGTAGGCCTCGTTGGTCTTCATGTCGGAGAACTGGGACACCACCCAGAAGTAAGAGTCGTTGGCGTGGGAGACGAACATGGAGCCCGCGCCGATGGCCATGACCACCAGCACCTTGGCCAGGGGCGAGGTGAAGCCCATGGTGGCCATGAGGGGGGCCATCATGCCGGCGGTGGTAATCATCGCGACGGTGGAGGCGCCCATGGCGATCTTCAGGATGGCGGCAATGATGAAGGGGATGAGCACGCCGATGCCGGTGCTGGTCAGGCTGCCCACGGAGTCGGCGATGGGCAGGCACTTCAGGATGGCGCCGAAGGAGCCTCCGGCGCAGGTGATGGCCAGGATGCCCGCGGAATCGGTGACGCCCTGGGTCACCCACTTCAGGGTGTTCTCTTTCTCGGACGCGGGGATCAGGCTGATGGACAGGAACACGCCCAGCAGCAGCGCCACCTCGGGCTTACCGATGAAGGCGATGAACTTGAAGAAGACGCCGGTGCCGAAGGGGCTGCCGGGGAAGGAGGCCACAGAGGCCAGGGCGATGAGGATGATGGGCAGAATGATGGGGGCGAAGCTCTGCACCGCGCCGGGCAGCTTGCCGTACTTGCTCTGCAGCTCCTCATAGGTGAACTCGGAGTTGGCGGGGATGTCGATCTTGCTGGCCACGAACTTGGCGTAGAGGATGGCCACGATGACGGCGGGGATGGAGATGCACAGGCCCACCAGGATGGTCAGGCCCAGATCCGCCTCCAGGGTGCCGGCCATGGCGATGGGGCCGGGGGTGGGGGGCACCAGACAGTGGGTGGCGTACAGGCCGCCGGACAGGGCGGTGCCCATCACCGCCAGGGAGATGTTGGACTGCTGGGCCAGAGCGCGGCTGATGGGGGAGAGGACCACGAAACCGGAATCACAGAACACGGGGATGCCGGTGACGTAGCCCATGGCGCCCATGGCCACCACGCTGTTCTTCTTACCCACCAGCTTCAGGATGGTGTTGGCCATGGTCAGCGCGGCGCCGGTCTTCTCCAGGATGGTGCCGATGATGGTGCCGCACAGGATGACGATGCCGATGCTGGTCATGATGCCGCCAAAGCCGTTCTTGATGGTGGTCACCATGTCGGCAGGGGTCTCAAGACCGGCGGTGCCGGGCTGGTAGAGCCCCCAGCACAGGCCCAGCAGCATGGCGATCACCAGCATGACGATGAATGGGTGCATCTTCAGCTTGGAGATGGCAAAGACCATGAGGACCACTGACGCGATGATGAGCAGGAACATGACGAACGTTTGCATACTCTCTTTCCTCCTTTTTTATTCCAAAGCCTGACGGCTTTGTTTACGCTTGTGGTGCTCCAGCAGGAGCCGTACCAGAAATTCCTCCTGAAAGGGCCCGCACCGCCCCAGCTCCAGAATCTCCAGCAGCCGGCGCACCCGGTATTGCAGGGTGTTCTTATGGATAAACAGCTCGGACGCCGCCTGGGTGACGCTGCGCCCGTGGCGGTAGTAGCACTCCGCCGTCTGGAGCAGAAGGGGCAGCTCGCCCTCCCGGAAGGCGTCCCGCAGTCCGGCGTACAGCCGCTCCAGGAAATCCGCGTCCTGAATGGCCGCGCTGTAGAGCAGGTAGTCGCAGCGGGTGGCCGGGTCGCGCAGGTCGCTCAACGCCCGGGAGGAGATGGATTCCAGGGCGGCGGCCTGCTGGTAAGCCGCCGCAATATCCCATTCGGTGCGGCATATATCCCCGATGCACAGCCGGTAATCGGCCAGTATGTTGGCCTGGCCCGCATCCTTGTGATACAGCGCGGCGGCGGAGTGGTCCGCACACGCGCACAGCAGCACCAGCCGGTCGTCCACCGTCCCCCACAGCTCCCGCTCCGGCCTCAGCCAGCCCTGGGCCGACAGGAAATTGAGCAGCTGCTCCTGCCGGTCCGACTGGGCCGCCCCGGCCCGGTCGGAAAAGACCATCACCAGCAGCGGAAAGCCCAGGCGCAGCCCCAGGCTGTCCATCAGCAGCTTGGCGTCCGCCATCGCCCGGTCCGTGGGGGCCAGCAGCGCCCGGAGCACCCGTCCCCGCAGCTCGCCCTCCGCCAGGCGGGGACTTGCCATGGCCTCCAGCTGAAAATATTTGGCCGCGTAGACCTCCAGCAGGTGGGCCAGGGCCTGGATCTCCGGGGGATCCCCCCGGATGCCCACCACGCCGATAATAGCCCCGTTAACCCGGAGGGGCATATTGCACCCCTCCCTGGCCCCGGAGTAGTCCGGCACCTGCTCCTTGGTGATGTTCACCATTTTCCCGGTGCGCACCGCCTCCATGGCCCCCTGGTGGAAAGAACCCACCCGGGCAGGGTCGCTGGAGGCCACGATAATCCCCTTGGTGTCCATCAGGTTGATGGTACGGCCCTCCACCAGGCCGGAGACCGCCTCCACCATCTCCCTGGCAAGCGGCTGGAGCAGCATCAACAGCCCGCCTCCAGGAAAATGCTGTCCCCCACCGACAGGTGGCAGTGCCGCAGCCCCTCCCGGCGGCCGGCGCAGCGCTCGGCCTCCCGCCCGGAGCAATGGCTCAGCCCCAGCACCTGCAGGCCCCTGGCCTGGAACGCGTCGATGGTGGCCTCAATCCTCTCCCCGTCCGCCTCCATCAGATGGGTGCCGCCGAACACCCCCATCACGGGGCGGTCCAGCACAGCGCACACGTGCTCCACCATGTTCAGGATGCCGGGGTGGGAGCAGCCCACGAAAATGGCCAGGCCCTGGGGGGTGCCCACAGCCATGCAGATCTCGTCGCAGAAGTCGTCGGGCACAAAGCCCTGCGCCGTCAGGCGCACAAAGCGATCCGGGATGGACTCAAAGCTGTGCCGCCTGGGAAAGCCGCCCACCAGCCACAGGCCGGGGAAAGGCTGGGCCAGGCCGTCCACCACCCGGCGCTCCACGCCGTGCCGCTCCAGAAACTCCGGCCCAAAGCCGGCGGACAGGTCGGTGTAGCGCAGGCCGTCGCAGGCAAACTTCGCTTCAAAAAAATGGGGCCCGGTGTAGAGGGTTCCGCCGCCCATCCCCTGCTCCAGCAGGTCGCGGAAGCCGGCGGCGTGGTCATAGTGGCTGTGGCTGAGCACCACCGCGTCCAGCTTTTCCACATCCAGCCCCAGCCTGTGGGCGTTGACCCACGGATGGGGGCCGGAACCGCAGTCGAAAAGGATGCGGAAATCCGGTCCCTCCAAGAGATAGGACAAGCCGTGCTCATTGACCAGCGCCTTGTTTTCCGACGCGTCGTTATCCATCAATGCTGTGACACGTACCATTTTCAACCGCCCCCATTCCCGATACCCAGTCTATGCTTTGTACAATATAGATATATTCTGCTGATATTTTTTCTGATGATACAGCTATTATAACCTAAAGTGTCGAAAAATGGAACAGAAAACTTTTGGTATTCGTCACAAAGTGAGGATTTTTTTCACAAGTGCTTTTGTGCTGGCGGATGAAAAAAGGCTTTTTCCCTTCTCTCCACTTGCGGAAACAGGCGCCGGGCGGCTATAATCAAAGCACTTCTTAATTGTGAAACGGGGTGCGGCGCTATGGTTCGGGCGTTCCGGCAGAGCAGGCTGACCGCGGCGGGCGTGTTCGCGGCGGCGGCGGTGTTGACCATACTGGTCTGGATTCGGGACAGGGGGCTGCCTGTCCATATCCCGCTTATCGCCTCGGTGCTCCTGCTCCTGCTGGGGGTTTTTGCGGGCCTCCTGGCGGCCAGGCTGGTGGCGGACAGCTGCAACACCAAGTTGCTGGGCCTGCTCCACGTGGAGCTGGACCCGGACGCTTTCCTCCGGCAGTACGCCGAAATCCCCGGGCGGCTGAGGCCGGACAGCCGGGAGCAGCTGGTGGCCTGCGCCTACCTGGCCGACGGCTATGCCGCCAAGGGGGACTTTGACGCGGCCCTTGCCGCCCTGTCCCCGCTGGAACAGGCCGGGCTGGCGGGGGACGCCGCCCTGCGGGGGCTCTACCTCCAGGACCTGTGTGCCTATCGTTTGGGTAAGGGGGACCGGGCGGGGGCCGCCCAGGCATTGGAGGAGCTGGAGGGGCTGGCCGCCGGGTGCGGGGAAAAGCAGGCCAGGCTGGCCCAGAACCTCTCGGGCACCGCCGCGCTGCTGCGCGCCCGGCTCACCTGCCTGCGGGGCCGGGCGGTGGACCGGGCCTGGCTGGAGCAGCAGCTTTGGCAGGCCCCCTTCCGGCTGCGCCGTCTGGACATACAGCAGATCCTGGCCCAGGACGCCCTGCGCTGCCTGGGGCCGGAGCAGGCAGCCCCCCTGCTGGCCCGCCTGCGGGACGAGGGCGGCAAAACCTGGTACGCCGCCTGGGCGCGGGAGCAGCTGGGGCAGCCGGGAAAGTGACCTTGCCCCATCAGACAGCCCGCCTGCGCTTGCCACGCAGGCGGGCTGTTTCAGCAGACATACAGTGAAATTTGACATTTGCCCGGTTCTCCGATATAATGGCGGAAATTTGCAAAGAGGAGAGGGCAAATGAAACGAGAAAGCTTCCGCTCCCGGCTGGGTTTCCTGCTGGTGAGCGCCGGATGCGCCATCGGCATTGGCAACGTGTGGAAATTCCCCTATGTCACCGGGGAATACGGCGGCGGCGTGTTCGTGCTGTTCTACCTGCTGTTCCTGGTGATTATGGGGGTGCCTGTGCTCACCATGGAGCTGGCGGTGGGCCGGGCCAGCCGCAAGAGCGCCGTGCTGGGCTACCGGGCCCTGGAACCCACGGGGTTCAAGTGGCATGTCCACGGCTGGTTCTGCCTGATTGGCTGCTATCTGCTGATGATGTACTACACCACCGTGTCCGGCTGGATGCTGGGCTACTTCTTCAAATTCGCCGGGGGCGCTTTCGAGGGAATGGCCCTGGAGGCGGTGGACGGGGTGTTCTCCGCCATGCGGGCCGACCCCATGGAGATGACCGTCTGGATGGCGGTGACGGTGGCGGCGGGCTTCCTGGTGTGCTCCCTGGGCCTCCAGGGCGGGCTGGAGCGGGTGACCAAGTGGATGATGCTGGGCCTGCTGGGCCTCATCGTGGTGCTGGCGGTGCACAGCCTCACCCTCCCCGGCGCGGGGGAGGGCGTCCGATTCTACCTCCTGCCCGACTTCGGCCGGGCCGTGGAGCAGGGGCTGGGCAAGGTGGTCACGGCCGCCATGAACCAGGCGTTCTTCACCCTCAGCCTGGGTATCGCCGCCATGGAGATCTTCGGCAGCTACATGAGCCGGGACAACACCCTGGCCGGGGAGGCGGCCCGCATTTGCGGCCTTGACACCTTCGTGGCCATTATGAGCGGCCTCATCATCTTCCCCGCCTGTTTTTCCTTTGGGGTGCAGCCGGACGCGGGGCCGTCCCTCATCTTCATCACCCTGCCCAAGGTGTTTGCCAATATGGCCGGGGGACGGCTGTGGGGGGGGCTGTTCTTCCTGTTCATGACCTTCGCCAGCTTCTCCACTGTCATCGCCGTGTTCGAGAACCTGCTGGCCGGGTGCATCGACAACTTTGGCTGGAGCCGGAAAAAGGCGGCGCTGTTCAACGGCGTGTTCCTCCTGCTGGCCTCCATGCCCTGCGTGCTGGGCTATAACCTGTGGTATTTCGAGGCTGTTTTGCCCAACGGCGCGGTGGGCCAGGTGCTGGACATTGAGGACTTCCTGGTGTCCAACCTGCTGCTCCCCCTGGGGTCGCTGGCCTACCTGCTGTTCTGCGTCACCAAATGGGGCTGGGGCTTCGACAAGTACCTGGCCGAGGCCAACGCAGGCAGGGGCGTAAAAATGCCCCGGGCGCTGAAGCCCTATTTCCAGTTTGTACTCCCCGTACTCATCCTGGTGATTTTGATCCAAGGCTTAATGAGGTAACGGAAAGCCCCGGTTTCAGAAGAAACCGGGGCTTTTTTACTTCTTTCCGCGCTCCCGCATCTTCCCCTCGTAGTCCCGGAGGGCGCGAAGCGCCTGCCCCGACATGGGTACGATGACGATAATATTGAACACCGTCATCAGCCCCACCCCCACGTCCCCCAGGTCCCACACAAAGGTATACGCCGCCAGCCCGCCCACGAACAGCATGGCCAGGGCCAGCACTTTGTAGAGAGTCTGGGACAGCCAATTGTCGCCGAACAGGTAGGCCACGTTGGACCGGGCGTAGAACAGGATGCCCACAAAGGTGGAGAAGCTGAACAGCCACAGGATCAGGGCGATGAACACCACCCCGAACCGACCCAGGTGGTGCTGCATGGAGGCCTGGAGCAGGTCCATGCCCCCCAGCCCGGCAATTTTCCCCTCTGGGGTCACCAGGATAATGAAGGCGGTGCAGGAGCAGATCACGATGGTGTCGATGAATACTCCCAGGGCCTGCAAAAGGCCGGTCTTGGCGGGATGGGAGGTATCCCCCGCCGCGGCGGCGCAGGGGGCGGAGCCGGACCCGGCCTCGTTGGAGAACAGCCCCCGCTTCACCCCGTTCATAATAACGGCGCCAAAGCCCCCCGCCGCCGCCTGGCGGATGCCGAACGCCTCCTGGAAAATGCGGCGGAACACATCGGGCAGGACGGTGATATTCATACCGATGAGGATGAGGGTGATGACAAAGTAGCAGGCCGCCATGATGGGCACCAGCACGTCCAGCACCCGCACGGTGGCGTTCTTCCGCAGTACGATGGCGGCGGACAGGGCTACCAGCACAACAGTGGTGTAAACGGGCTCGATGTGAAAGGCGTTCTGGAAGGCGGAGGACACGGAGTTGGAGATGACCTGACTGATGCCGCACCAGCAGATCAGGCCGGAGACGGCAAACAGCACCGCCAGAACAGAGTACCGCCCCAGTTTCCCGCCCCGCCTCTCCTTGATAAAGCTGTGGATATAATAGGCCGGCCCTCCCCGCCAGCCGCCGTACAGCGGGTCGCGTTCCTTGTGGAGCTGGGCCAGGGTGGCCTCAATGAAAGCGGTGGACGAGCCGATCAGCGCCGTAACCCACATCCAGAACACCGCCCCCGCCCCCCCGGCGGAAATGGCTGCCACCACCCCGATCAGGTTGCCCATGCCCACCCGGGTGGCGGTGGAAACGATGAGGGCCTGGACGCCGGAGATGGCGCTTCCCTCCCGGTCGGTCCGCTTTTCCGCCGCCGCCCGAAGCATCTCCGGGAACAGCCGGATGGGCAGCACCCGGGTGCGGACGGTAAAAAAGATGCCCGTGGGGATGAGCAGTGCAACCAGTAGCGATACCCCCAGCGCCCCGCCCCCCGGCAAGGGGATTATAAAGAGGTCGCCCCACAGCAGGTTGTAGGCGGCGGTGATGGCGTCGGCAATTGGTTTCATGGCGGCCTCCCTGGCAATCCGGTCCGGTCCGCGCCCCATCCGTGGCGGCGGGATAAAACATCCTCCCGCCGGTCATAACCGTACCGTCAATTTCATATCGTTTATCCTACCCCAGCAGGCCCGACTTATCAATGCAATGTAACCATTCCCGCCGTATGCGCGGGGTTCGCCGCCGCCCGCACCCCAGGTCATTTTTCGCCCCAGTCCGGCAAAATTCGTTAACCCATTGACAACCGGGCTCCACTGCTCATATAATAGCAGTGGCCGCTTTTACGGGCGCGGTCCAGACACCACATCATGATTTACGAGGTGCACAGAGATGAACAGTATCCGCAAAAAAATCACGGTATGCCTGATGGCGACAGTCTTAACCGCGCTGGTACTGGTGGGCGCCACCAGCATCTCCCTCAACTACCGCAGCACCATCGCCACAGTGGACCAGATGATGAGCGAAACCGCCGTGCTGGCGGCGGAGCGGATCGAGCAGGAGCTCACCGCCTACAAAAACGTGGCCATGGACACCGGCTGCATCGCCCAGCTGTCCGACCCGGAGACCCCTGTGGAAACCAAGCGGGCCATCATTGACGAGCGGGCCTCCATGCACGGCTTCCAGCGGGGCAATATCATCGGCGCCGACGGCCTGAGCATTTTCGACGGCAAGGACTACTCCGACCGGGAGTATGTCCAGCAGGCCATGAAGGGCACTGTCTATGTGTCCGAGCCCCTCGTCAGCAAAATTACCGGCGAGCTGTCCATCATGGTGGCCGCCCCCCTCTACGCCAACGGGAGCCGGGGGGACGGCATTGTGGGCGTGGTCTACTTTGTGCCGCCGGAGACCTTTCTAAACGACATTGTGTCCTCCATCAAGGTGAGCAAAAACAGCCGCGCTTACATGATTAACAAAAACGGCGACACCATTGCCGACGTCACCCTGGAGACCATCACCACCCAGAACGTGGAGCGGGACGCCCAGGATGACCGCTCCCTGAAGGAGCTGGCCGCCATCCACGCCGAGATGCGCCAGGGGAAAAACGGCTTCGGCAGCTTTAACGACGCCGACGGACCCCGGTACGCGGCCTACGCCCCTGTTGGCGGCACCGACGGCTGGAGCGTGGCCGTCACCGCTATGAAAAAGGACTACCTCACCGATACATATGTGGGCATCCTCATCAACATCCTGGTGAGCGCGGCCTCCGCCCTGGCCTCCATCGCGGTGGCCCTGAGGCTGTCCACCAGCATCAGCAAACCCATGCGGGCGGTGTGCCAGCGGATGAAGCTGCTGGTGGAGGGCGATTTGAAATCCCCCGTCCCCCAGACCGCCAGCCGGGATGAAACGGCCCAGCTCACCCAGGCCACGGCGGATATGGTTTCGGGGCTGAACACCATCATCAATGACATCAGCTACCTGCTCACCGAAATGGCCAACAAGAACTTCGACATCCAGTCCTCCCACCGGGACGCCTATGTGGGCGAATTCCAGAACATCCTGCTGTCCATGCGCAACCTGAAGGTGGAGCTGAGCGGCACCATGCGGCGCATCGACGCCGCCGCCGCCCAGGTATCCTCCGCCAGCGGCCACGTATCCACCGGCGCCCAGACCCTGAGCCAGGGCTCTATGGAGCAGGCCAGCGCGGTGGAGGAGCTTGCCGCCACCATCAACGATATCTCGGCCAGCGCCAAAAGGACCGCAGCAGCAGCCGAACAGGCGGGCCAGGCCGTGGGCCAGGCGGGGGCCCAGCTGGGGATCAGCGTAGACTATGTGAAGGATCTGAACGCAGCCATGGAGAAGATCTCCAGCTCCTCCGAGGAGATTTCCAAGATTATCGCCGCCATTGAGAACATCGCCTTCCAGACCAACATCCTGGCCCTGAACGCCGCCGTGGAGGCCGCCCGGGCGGGCAGCGCGGGCAAGGGCTTCGCCGTGGTGGCCGACGAGGTGCGCAACCTGGCCCAGAAGTCCGACGAGGCCGCCAAGGCCACCAAGGAGCTCATCGGCGGCTCCATCGCCGCCGTCACCGAGGGCAGCCAGGCAGTGGACCGGGTCACCCAGTCCCTGGAGCGCACCAGCACCATCGCCGGCAGCGTCACCACCCAGGTGGACATCGTGGTCAAGGCGGTGGACAGCCAGACCGACGCCATCAATCAGGTCACCGAAGGCATCGACCAGATCTCCAGCGTGGTGCAGACCAACTCCGCCACCGCCCAGGAGAGCGCCGCCGCCAGCCAGGAGCTGTCCGCCGAGGCCGCCGGCCTGAAGCAGCTGGTGGACCAGTTTACCCTGGCCAAGGATTGACCCCCGCCTCGCTGCCCCAGCGCCCCTCCGGCCCCCATGGGCCGGAGGGCGTTTTTTGCCCTTTCATCCCCACACAAACGCAACTGGCACTTGTTTTCCGGCACCTTGTATGGTAAGCTATTCTTTAGTGAGTCCGGCTGAGAGAGGAGAGGCTTAGCCATGCTGAAGAACGCCAAACGGAACCTTCGCGCCCTTGCCCTGGCGGCGCTGTGCGCATGCTCCCTGGGGCTGGGCGGATGCGAGGCCGGCCTGTCCGGCCCATCTGATTCCCCGGCGGTCCAGTCCGGGCCGGACGGCCCGGAAGGCGCGGTCCGTTTTGACCGGAGCCTGGACGGCTACGGCCCCCGCAAGACCGAGTACGACTTTTACTTTACTTATAAGATGGTCCATCCCTGGTGGGACGCGGTGGCCCTGGGCATGGAGGACGCCGCCCGCCAGTACGAGGAGATGGGCGTGTCCGTCAACTACGAGTACCTGGCCCCCGTCTCTGTCTCCGCCCAGGACCAGCTCCGGCGGCTCAGGGAGGCCGCTGGGCGGGGGTTCGACGTAATCGGCGTAGACGTGGCGGACGTGGGCACGGTGACCCCTGCCATCAACGCCCTGCTGGACGAGGGACACAAGGTGATGACCTTTTCCAGCTCCGACTCCTCCAAGGAAAACGGCTGCCGGCGCATCGCCTACGTGGGCAACACCCACAACTACGAGGACGGGGCCGACCTGACCCGGGCGCTGTGCGAGAAGCTGGGGGGCACGGGTAAGGTGGCCCTTCTGGTAGGCACCCCCGGCGCGCCCTGCCATGAGGACCGGGCCCTGGGCGCCCGGCGCGTCATCGGGCAATACCCGGACATGGAAATTGTGGAGACCGAGTATGACAGGGATACGGTGGAGCTGGCTTATGAGTACACCAAAGAGTTCTTGGCGCGCCATCCCGACCTGGCCGGCATCATCTGCTGCAACATGAGCAATCCCGTGGGCGCGGCCCGGGCGGTGGTGGAGGCCGGACTCCAGGGCCAGGTGGCCATCGTGGGCATGGACCATGACCAGGAAGCGCTGGGTTACCTTCGGGATGGCGTCATCTATGCCCTGGGGGTGCAGGACTGCTATTCCATCGGCTTTGACACCATCCAGGTGGCGGTGAAAATCGCGGATGGGCTGCTGCCGGGGGAGTCCTACCCGGAAAAGACGGAGGAAATCACAACCATCATCTATCAGGACGGCGCGGCGGCCATGCTGCGCATCCTGTACGGTGAGATAGACTGAGAATGGCGGGTATCGAAACATGGAGCAATCACAGCAGAACATCAATGAAACGCAGAAACGGCAGACTGTGGCCGCCGCCATATGCGGCGGCGTCATCATCGCCGCCATTCTGCTGATTACCACTGTTTGGGTGTCCACTGCCGCCCGGACCGGCACCAGCCAGGCGGTGGCCCGGGTGAGCGAGTTCTATTTGGAGGAATTGGCCGGGCGCAGGGCCCAGGTGGTGTCGGAAGAGCTGAAAAACCACTTCACCTACATGCAAAACGCCCTCACACTGCTGGAGAGCTCCGACCTGGAGTCCCAGGATGCCCTCCGGCGGTATCTGGGCAAGGTCAAGCAGCTGTACGGGGTGAACAAATTCGCCCTGGTAGATGAAAACGGCATCGTCTACACCCAGCACAGCACCACCTCCGGCCTGAGCCGGTATCCCTTCCTGGCCCAGGGGGTGGCGGAGCCGGTTATCACCATGTCCAGCCTCTATGGGGCCAAAAAGCAGGTGATTCTTGCCATCCCGGTGGAGGGGGTCTCCTTTCAGGGCGCCCGGATCGAGGTGTGCTTTATCCAGCTCAACATCAGCGAAATGCTCAGCTCCCTCACCCTCCAGACGGGCGGCAACGAAACCTACTGCAACCTCTACCACCGCAGCGGCGAGAGCCTGACCGACAACAACTTCGGCTACCTGACCTCCGGCCACAACCTGTTTGCCGCCCTGAAGGAATCGGAGATGGACTCCGGCTCCAGCTGCCAGCAGCTGGAGGACGATTTTAACGCCGGCCGCCCGGGGCAGCTCTCCTTCCAATACCGGGGGGTTCACGAGGATCTGTGCTATGTCCCGGTGGAGGGCACCAGCTGGATGCTCACCATCCTGATCCGCGACAACGTCATCAACGACCAGATCAGCTTCATCAGCTCCGGCATGATGCGCCGCAGCGTCATCCAGATCGCCATCACCGTGGTGGCCATGCTGGGCGTGTCCATCGCCCTCATTGCCCAGTACCGCCGCAACGCCCAGGTTCTGGTGGCCCGGGAAAAGGCGGACGGGGACCGCATCCGCACAGCTTACGCCCAGGTTGAGCGCCAGCAGACCGCCATGGAGATGATCCACGCCGCCATGGGTTCCGGCCAGTGGAGCATGGACTTTGACGAGGAGGCCAAAATGGTCTCGTGCACCTGGTCCGACGTGTTCCGCAACATGCTGGGCTACGAGAGCGAGGAGGACTTCCCCAACCTGCTGGAATCCTGGTCTGAGCTGCTCCACGACGAGGACCGGGAGCGGGTGCTGCGGGCCTACTGGGCTGCGGTAAAGGATTACACCGGCGGCACCGCTTATGACATTGAGTACCGCCTGTTCACCAAGCACGCCGGCTGGCGGTGGTTCCATTCCGCCGGGCGGCTGTCCCGGCGGGAGGACGGCTCCCCCATCACCTTTGTGGGCTTGTTCCTGGATGTGGACGACGCCAAGACCATGGCCATCCAGCTGGAGCAGCAGCGGCTGGACCTCCAGGACGCCCTGGCCGCCGCGCAGCACGCCAACCGGGCCAAGACCACCTTCCTGAACAACATGTCCCACGATATCCGCACCCCCATGAACGCCATCATCGGCTTCACCTCCCTGGCCGCCGCCCACATCGACAACACCGAGCAGGTACAGGACTACCTGGCTAAAATCACCACCTCCAGCAACCACCTGCTCAGCCTCATCAACGACGTGCTGGATATGAGCCGCATTGAGAGCGGCAAGGTAAAAATTGAGGAGAAGGAGACCTCCCTGCCCGAGGTGATGCACGACCTGAAAACCATCGTCCAGTCGGACATCGCCTCCAAGCAGCTGGAGTTCTACATCGACACCGCAGATGTGGTAAACGAGAATGTGCTTTGCGATAAACTGCGGCTCAACCAGGTGCTGCTCAACCTGCTGAGCAACGCCATGAAGTTCACCATGCCCGGCGGCATCGTCAGCGTCCGGGTGATCCAGAAGCCGGGCGCGGCGGAGGGCTGGGCAGCCTATGAATTCCAGGTGAAGGACACCGGCATCGGCATGAGCCCGGACTTCCTTGCCCACGTCTTTGACCCCTTCGAGCGGGAGCGGACCAGTACCGTCAGCGGCATCCAGGGCACCGGGCTGGGCATGGCAATCACCAAAAATATCGTGGACATGATGGGCGGCGCCATCTCCGTGGCCAGCGAGGAGGGCAAGGGCTCCACCTTTACCGTGTCCCTCCACTTCCAAACCTGCTCCGGCCCGGTGCGCCAGGAGGAGATCCCCCAGCTCAAGGGGCTGCGGGCGCTGGTGGCGGACGACGACTTCAACACCTGCTCCAGTGTCACCAAAATGCTGTCCACCATCGGTATGCGCTCGGACTGGACCACCTCCGGCAAGGAGGCGGTGCTGCGCACCCGGCTGGCCTGGGACCAGGGGGACGAATATTCCGTCTTTATCATCGACTGGCTCATGCCCGACATGAACGGCGTGGAGGTGGTGCGCCGCATCCGCACCATCATCGGCGAGGAAAAGCCTATCATCATCCTCACCGCCTACGACTGGTCGGACATTGAGGAGGAGGCCAGGGAGGCCGGGGTCACCGCTTTCTGCTCCAAGCCCATCTTCCTGTCCGAGCTGCGGGAACTGCTGGAAACCCCCTTCGTCCCCCGGGGCCAGGAGGAGGCCCTGCCCGGCCCCGTCGTCTCCTTCCAGGGCAAAAAGATCCTCCTGGCGGAGGACAACGAACTCAACCAGGAGATCGCCATCGAGATCCTCCAAAGCTCCGGCTTTGTGGTAGACGTGGTGGACGACGGCCAGGCCGCCGTGGAGCGGATGGGTTCCGCCCAGCCGGGCCAATATGACCTGATCCTCATGGACATCCAAATGCCCATCATGGACGGCTACGAGGCCGCCCGCCGCATCCGGGCCATGGACCGTCCCGGCGTGACCGACATCCCCATTATCGCCATGACCGCCAACGCCTTTGACGAAGACCGGCGGACGGCGCTGGAGGCGGGCATGAACGGGCACATCGCAAAGCCCATCGACGTCCCCAAGCTGATGGAGCTTTTGCAAAAACAGCTGGCATGAGGCGGCCTCACGGCGCGGCCGTCCCGCATAAAGAAAGGATGAGGACAATGAATTACCGCAGGTTGGGCAAAACCGGCCTGATGGTCAGCGAAATCGGCTTCGGCGCGGAGTGGATGGAGCGCCACACCACCGGCGAGTGCCGGGCTGTGCTGGAGCGGGCGGAGGAGCTGGGCATCAACATCCTGGACTGCTGGATGTCCAACCCCGAGGTGCGCACCAGCCTGGGCCTGGCCCTGACCGGGCGGCGGGAGCGCTGGCACATCCAGGGCCACATAGGCTCCACCTGGCAGGACGGGCAGTATGTCCGCACCCGGGACGTGGACCTGTGCCGGGCCGCCTTTGAGGATCTGCTGGCGCGGCTTCAAACCGATTATATAGATCTGGGCATGATCCACTTTGTGGACACCCAGGCCGACTGGGACGGGGCTATGGGCGGTCCTTTCCTGGACTATGTAAAACAGCTCAAGGCACAGGGAACCATCCGCCATATCGGCATGAGCACCCACAACCCGGCCATGGCCAAAAAGGCGGTGGAGTGCGGCCTGGTGGAGATGATTTTGTTCAGCGTCAACCCCGCCTTTGACATGCACCCCGCCACCGACGACCTGGACGCTTATTTTGACTGGGAAACCTATCAGGAGCACCTGGGCGGCATCGACCCCCAGCGCGCCCAGCTGTACAAGCTGTGCGAGCAGCACGACGTGGGCATCACGGTGATGAAGCCCTATGCCGGCGGGCGGCTGCTCGACGCGGAGCGCTCCCCCTTCGGCGTAGCCCTCACTCCGGTGCAGTGCCTCCACTACTGCCTCACCCGGCCCGGGGTGGCCTCGGTTCTGGCGGGGTACGACACCCCCGGGCACGTGGAACAGGCCGTGGCCTATGAGACCGCCACTGACGATGAGCGGGACTATGCCGGCGTACTGGCCCGCGCCCCCCGCCATACCTTCGGGCAGGGGGAGTGTACTTACTGCGGCCACTGCAAGCCCTGTCCTGTAAATATCGACATTGCCATGGTCAACAAGTATTACGACCTGGCGTCCATGCAGCCGGACGTGCCCGCCGCGGTGGCCGCCCATTATCTGGCTTTGGAGCACCATGCGGACGAGTGCATCGGCTGCAAAGCCTGTGAGGGCCGCTGCCCCTTCGGGGTGGAAATCGCCCGGCGTATGGAACAGGCCGCCCGGCTGTTCCATCCCTGAACCAGAACGCAGCAAGCCCCCTGCGGTTCGTCCCGCAGGGGGCTTTCCTTGCCCAAATTTTCTTCCAGGCCAGCGGCGTTATTTCCCCTCGGCCCGCGCCATCGCAAGCTGGAAGTCCTTCTGGTCGGTGAAGATCTCGTTCTTGTAAGGATTCTTCTTCTGTTCAATGGATCGCTTGATGATAAAGCCCAGCGCCACCACATTCACCGCCAGGGCGATAACCGCCACCACACCCTGCATGGTGGGGTCGGCGGAGGTGGGCCGCACCGCCGGATTCATCACACTGTCGGAGTACAGCACAGGCAGGACAGCGAACCGGCCCTCGTCCTGGAACAGGGGGAACACCTGGGCAAACATGCACCACAGGGCCAGGGTGTTGGCCCTGTTCTGGATCCAGCCGCCCTTGTTCCACAGCGCGTTGGCAAAGGTGGGCGCCAGCAGCAGGGCCAGGCCGCAGTACCAGGTGTGGGTGGGCAGGTTGTTGTAGGTGTACTCGAAGTTCCACAGGTCGTAGGCCAGGATATACACGAAGGTCATGTCCGGCCAGAGCATGTCCCGCTTGTCCTTGGAGGCGTATATCCCCCACCAGCCGGTCATGCACAGGATGTTGACGATACCCGCGATGCCGTTGACCCAGTTCCACCAGCCGCCGTACAGCCACACGTTCTCGCTGGACAGCCACCAGCGGTCGCCATACGCCTGGAGGGCCGCGAAGCCCTTGATGCCGGACTCAAAGTCGCTGACCACTGCGATGAGGATATTGATGGCCACGATGACAAAGGGGAACACCTTGAACCATTCCGTCTTGCCGATGCTCCACTTGTACTTGAGCATCATGAAGCCGATGCAGCCCGCAGTGGCGGCGTACAGCTTGGCGTAGTGGAACCAGCTGTTCATGTGGGTGTAGGTCTGGTTGTTCAGCGCCCAGTCCATACCCATGCCGGCACAGACATAGATGGCGATAAAGTAGACGGTGAGCGCCGCCGGGATGCCCAAAAAGCAGATGACGCCGCCCAGCTTGCTGCGCCGGGCGAACTCGTTGGCCAGCACAAGCCCCGTGAATACCAGCAGCCAGCCCAGCAGCTGCCAGCCCGCGCCATCACCATAGATTTGAAACAGCATTGTTTTTTCCTCCTCTTGTGGGGTTCCCCCCATTTTCTCTCTCTTTTTCGGTTTGTACCGGTCAGTATGCCTCGATCTCCTTGATGTTCACCTCGTTTCCCGTCAAAAGCCAGGTGTCCCCGCTCCCGCAGCGGGGGCAGGTGCGGCCATGGGCCACGGTGGGGTAGTCCGCGCCGCAGCCACCGCAGCGGGTGACGGCGGGCAGCGTCTCAATTCTCAGCTCCGACCCGCTGGCCAGCTCCGATTTAGCCGCCGCCCACCGCCAGCAGTCGGCGAGGTAGTCCGGCACCACGCCGGACACCTCCCCCAGCTCCAGCACCACGGCGGACACCTTTTCCAGGCCGTTTTCTACCGCCACCTTTTCCACACTGCGGATGATGTGGAACACAATGCCCAGCTCGTGCATGGCTTACTTTTTTGCCTTGCGGGCGGCCCGCTTGATCTTGATCTCCCGCTTGACCATGTTGGGCAGGATGGCCTTCATCTTGTCCTCGCTCTTAATCATGGTAGAGCACTCGGGCCGTTCCCGGTGGAGGTGGATGGCGTCGAACCCGCACCGGGTGGTGCACAGACCGCAGCCGATGCACTTATTGGGGTCCACAATGGACGCGCCGCAGCCCAGGCAGCGGGCGGTCTCGGCTTTCACCTGCTCCTCGGTAAAGGTGCGCTTGGCGTCCCGGAACGACTTCTTCCAGTCGAAGCTGTCGTCCATACCGGGGATCTGCCGGGAGGCGGTGTCGTACTGTTCCACCTTGATGTTGTCCTTATCCAGCTCCACGAAGTACCGGGGGTCCCGGCCGATGGTCATACTGGTGTCCGGCTGGACAAAGCGGTGGAGGGACACCGCCGCCTCCTTGCCCGCGGCGATGGCGTCGATGGCAAATTTGGGCCCGGTGTACACATCGCCGCCCACGAACACGTCTGGCTGGGCGGTCTGATAGGTTTTGGCGTCCGCCTTGGCCCAGCCGCCCCGGGCAAGCTCTACCTTGCTGCCCTCCAGCAGTCCGCCCCACTCCACGCTCTGGCCGATGGAGAGAACCACGTGGCCGCAGGGAACGGTAATTGTATCCTGCTCGTCATACTGGGGAGCGAAGCGGCCCTGGCTGTCCCATACGCTGGTGCAGCGCATGAACACCACGCCGGACACCCTGCCGTTTTCGGTGAGAATCTCCTTTGGACCCCAGCCGCACTGGATGGTCACATCCTCGTCCTCCGCCTCGGCGATCTCCTCCAGGGAGGCGGGCATCTTGTCCCGGGGCTCCAGACAGAACATATGGACGGACTGCGCCCCGCAGCGGCGGGCGGTCCGGGCGGCGTCGATGGCCACATTGCCGCCGCCCACCACCACCGTTTTGCCGGAAACCTCCATATCCTCATCCGCCAGGGCGGTGCGCAAAAACTCCACGGCGGAGAACACGCCTTGAGCGGTTTCGCCGGGGATGCCGGGCAGACGGCCCCGCTGGCAGCCGATGGCGATGTAGAACGCCTCATATCCCTGTGAGCGCAGGTCGTCCAGCGTCAGATCCCGGCCCACCTCAACCCCGCAGCGGAAGTCCACGCCCAGGGCGCGAATGATGTCGATTTCCGCGTCCAGCACGTCCTTTTCCAGCTTGAAGGAGGGGATGCCGTAGCGGAGCATGCCGCCCAGCTCCTTATTTTTTTCGAATACGGTGGGCTCATAGCCCTTGAGGGCCAGATAGAAGGCGCAGGACAGCCCCGCCGGGCCGCCGCCGATGATGGCGATCTTCTGGGAGAAGGTCCCCTCCACCTTGGGAATAACCTTTTCGGGCACAAAGCGGCGCTCCGCCTTCAGATCCTGCTGGGCGATAAACTTCTTTACCTCGTCGATGGCCACGGCCTGGTCGATGGTCCCACGGGTACAGGCGTCCTCGCACCGGCGGTTGCAAACCCGGCCGCACACGGCGGGGAAGGGATTCTCTTTTTTGATGAGCTCCAGGGCCTCGGTGTATTTGCCCTGGGCCGCCAGCTTCAGATAGCCCTGGACGGCGATGTGGGCGGGGCAGGCGGTCTTGCAGGGGGCGGTGCCCGTCTCGTGGGTGTTGACGCGGTTCTTGTCCCGGTAGTCCACCGACCACTTCTCCGGGCCCCACTTCACCTCGTCGGGCAGCTCCTGGCGGGGATATTGCATGGGCGCGCCGTCCTTGGCGCACAGCTTCTGGCCCAGCTTGGCCGCCCCGGCGGGGCATACCTCCACACAGCCGCCGCAGGCCACGCATTTGTCCTGCTCCACCTTGGCCACATAGGCCGACCGGCTCATGTTGGGGGTGTTGAACAGCTGGGAGGTGCGCAGGGCGTTGCACACGTTCACATTGCAGTTGCAGATGGCGAAAATCTTCTGCTCCCCGTCAATGTTGGTGATCTGGTGGACGTAGCCGTTGGCCTCCGCCTTGCGGAAAATCTCCAGGGCCTCCTCCTTGGTGATGTAGCGGCCCCCTTTGTCCGTCTCCACCACGTAGTCCGCCATGTCGCCCACGGCAATGCACCAGTCGTCGGCGTCGTCGCCGCAGCCCTCGCCCAGCTTGGCCCGGCTCATCCGGCAGGAGCAGGGGGAGGCGGCGTACTTGCCCTCGTACTTGTCCAGCCAGTGGGAGATATGCTCGATGGAGATGGACTGGCTCTCCATGCCGATGGCCTGCTCCACCGGGATGACGTGCATCCCGATGCCCGCCCCGCCGGGGGGCACCATGGGGGTGATTTTCTCCAGGGGCAGGAAGGTCATGCGCTCGAAGAAGGCGGCCACCTCGGGGTGCTCGTCGATCTGGGCGCGGCGCATGTTGAAGAACTCCGCGCTGCCGGGGACGAACATGGGCAGCACATACCGCTTCTCATGGTTGGGGTTCTTGCCGTCCAGGTTCTCCCAGTGGTACTCGATGAGGCCGATGAGGCTCATCTCGTCCAGCACCTTTTGCAGCCTGTCCGGCTCCATGCCGGTGAGCTTCTGAATCTGCTGGAAGGTCTTGGGCTTGCGCACCTTCATCTTCATGGCTACGTCGGCCATCTCATCGGTGACAAGCCCCGCCAGCCCCCAGTACTCCGGGTCCTCCCCGGTGACGCCATGGAGCTTGGCGGGCACCCGGTCGGTAATCATCCTGCCCAGCTTGACGATCTTCTCCCGGGGCTGGTCCGTCTTGGGTATGTCAAAAGACAGCTTGCTCTCATCCAGGGGGAATTTGGTCTCGCTCATATCGTCTCTCCTCTCTCTTAATCAAGGGACTCAGACTTTCCAGGCCCGGATCTGCTCCCGCAGCCAGCCGGCCCATTCCTCCACCCCCTCGCCGGTCTTGGCACAGATGGGGATGACCTTGGCGTTGGGATTGCGCATCCTGATATACTCCCTGCACTTTTCCAGGTCGAAGTCGAAGTAGGGGGCCACGTCCATTTTGTTGATGAGCACCACGTCGCACACCTGGAACATCAGGGGGTATTTCAGCGGCTTGTCGTCCCCCTCCGGCACCGACAGGATGGCGGCATTCTTCACCGCCCCCGTGTCAAACTCCGCGGGGCACACCAGATTGCCCACATTCTCCAGGATGGCCAGCTCCACGCCGCCCTCCGCCAGCAGCTCGTCCAGCCCCTGGCGGGTCATATCGGCGTCCAGGTGGCACATGCCGCCGGTGTGGAGCTGGATGGATTTCACCCCCGCCTCCGCCATGGCCCGTGCGTCCACGTCCGAGTCGATGTCCGCCTCCATCACGCCGATTTTCAGCTCATCCTTCAACAGCTCCGCCGTCCGCCGCAGGGTGGTGGTCTTGCCCGAGCCGGGGGAGCTCATCAGGTTGAGCAGGAAAACGCCCCGCCCCTTCAACTCCTGCCGCAGCTGGGCCGCTCGCTTGTCATTGTCCGCAAAAACGCTCTGCTTCACCTCAATAATCCGAACGTGATCCATAGGCGCACTCTCCTCTCCCTGGTCGAACCAGATTGCACCATAATTTTACCATTTTCTCTCTAATGCGTCAACTTTCCGAAAATCTTTCCCGATTTTCAGCCTTATCCACAGTTTTCCCCCCTTGCTTTTGTCAATCTTGTATGATAAACTTCCCCTGTGATATGTGGTATGACCAGAGCCAAGGGAGGTTTCGACATGGAATTCGCCAAGCTGTCTGCCCCAAGCCTGAAGGACCTGTTTGTCCAGCAGCTCCAGGGGATGATTTTGTCCGGTGCCCTGCCAGTGGGCACCCAGCTGCCCCCGGAGCGGGTGCTGGCCGAGCAGATGCAGGTGAGCCGCACGGTGGTGAACAGCGGTCTTGCCGAGCTGTCCGGCCAGGGTTTTTTAGAGGTCCGCCCCCGGCAGGGCACCTGCGTGGCCGACTACCGCCGCCGGGGGAATTTGAGCACCCTCATCGCCATCATGCAGTACAAGGGCGGCGCGCTGGGAAAGGAAGAGATCCGCTCCATTCTGGAGGTGCGCCGGGCCCTGGAGCATCTGGCGGCGGAGCGGGCCATCCTGTACGCCTCCGACCAGGCGCTGGACCTGCTGGGGGAGCATCTGGAGCGGATGGCGGCCGCCTCTACCCCTGGTGAGGCGGCGGAGGCCGCCTTCGCCTTTCAGCACGAGCTGGCCCTGGTAGGGGGGAACAGCATCGTGCCGCTGATTTACTACTCCTTTAAGCCGCCGGTGATCGCCCTGTGGGTTCGCTTCTGTAACCTGTACGGCATCCCCGCCCTGGTGCGCAACACCCAGACCCTGTACGCCCTCCTCCGCGCCCGGGACGCCCAGGGGGCCTCCCGCTGGATCGACACCTACCTGGAGCAGGCCATCAGCGGCGGCCAGCAGATTTACCAGCCCCACTAGGTCTTGACAAGCGGCCTCCTTTTATTGTATACTTACTATCGCATTTTAGTTTACAATTGGAGGAATTTTCATGACTGCAAAACCCTTGGCACGCCCCCGGCAGCTGGCGCTGTGCGCGGTGATGGCGGCGGTAATGTGCGTACTGGCCCCCATCTCCGTCCCCATCGGCCCCATCTCCCTCACCGGCGGCACGCTGGCCATCTACCTGGCGGCCTACCTGCTGGGCGGGGGCTGGGGGGCGGCGGCCACTCTGGTATACCTGCTGCTGGGCTTTGTGGGCCTGCCGGTATTCAGCAACTACATGGGGGGCGCGGAGCGGCTGGCCGGGCCCACGGGGGGCTATCTGGTGGGCTATCTGCCCATGGTGTTCATCGCGGGCACCGTGGTCACCCTGACCCTGGCCCGTTTCCGGGACGGGGGACGCAGAGGCGCGGCCATTGCCCTGGCCCTCCAATTCCTGGGGATGGTGCTGGCTACCGCCGTGCTGTATGCCTTCGGCACCGCCTGGTACTGCGTCCAGGCGGGGGTGGACCTGCAAAGGGCGCTGGCCGCCTGCGTGATTCCCTTCATCCCCTTCGACCTGGCCAAGATGGCTGCGGCGCTGGCGGTGGCCGTCCCCGTCCGCCGGCGGCTGGAGCGGGCGAATCTGCTGTAACCGCACAAAAATCCCCTCCGAATATTGGAGGGGATTTTTTATGCCTTGTCTTCACGGGTCAGCACAGCGATTTTTCGCTCCGGCGGGATATCATTGTCAGAAATAATCATTTCCCACACTCCCGCTGAACCGCAACTAGGGCTTGTTTGAAAATTGTCAACACGCCCAATCGGCGGGCCTTTTTCCGCCGAGCTGCGTTGCTTTGCCTTGAAATACACAAAGTATTTCTGCGCCAAATCGCCTTGCCCGGCGAAAAAATCCCTTGCCGCTGGGCATAGTGCCAATTTTCAAACGGCGCCTAGCCGTTCGATTGCGTCCTCTGAAGCGCTGAATAGCTTTAGATATAGCTGTTTATAGTCTGTCATACGCATCACCTTATCCTGTTGTAGTTAAATTTTACCTTTTTGTAAATAGGTAAATTCAACCTGGGGCATCATGATATTGGTGATGAATATGTACCTGAGAATTCGTAATTTACGGGAAGATGCCGACTTCACGCAGAAGCAGATTGCGGAGCTTCTGAGCACCAACCAGTCCAATTATTCAAAAACTGAGCGTGGCGTAAAGGCCCTTTCTCTGGAGGAGGCTGTCACGCTGGCCCAATTCTACAAAACCAGCGTGGACTATATTGTGGGCCTGACAGATGAACGCTATCCCTACCCCAGATCCCGCCGGAAATAGCTTGCATTTTTTCGCCCGTCTGCTATAATGGTATCAAGATTTGTTTGCCCATTCCCATACCATGAGGTGATCTTATGCTAAACGGTATTTCCGCCATGAGCCCCTGGTCCTCCTACGGTGTCTACGGCGCGTCCTACGCCGGCCGCGTCGCCCAAGCCCAGGGCCCGGACAGGGCCCAGTCTGTCCAGCGTCCTTCCGCGGTGTGGACGGCCCGCAGGGCCGCCCAGCCCGGCGCCCCCGTCCAGCCCGTCACCCCCGTCAGGGCGGTGAACGGCGACGAGAGGAAGCCCGGCCAGTTCTCCCTGAACATCCGGGAGGGGGCCGACCCGGTGGAAATGGCGGTGCGCATGCGCATCAAATATATGGGTGACGACCCTGCCCGGCAGGGCGCCGCCCAGGCGGCGGGCGCGGACAAGGCCCAGGCCCCCGAGCTGGCCGGGCTGAAAAAGGCGGGCGCCCAGGGTGCGGACCCCGTCAAGGAGGCCAAGAGCGCCCAGGAGGTCATGGAAGAGGGCGAGTGCCAGACCTGCAAGGAGCGCAAGTACCAGGACGGCTCCGACGACCCCGGCGTGTCCTTCAAGGCGCCTACCAACATCGCCCCCGAGCAGGTAGCCTCCGCCGTGCGGGGCCACGAAAACGAGCACGTGGTCCGGGAGCAGGCCAAAGCCCGTCAGGACGATCGGAAGGTGGTCAGCCAGTCGGTCACTTACCACACCGCCATCTGCCCGGAGTGCGGCAAGGCCTATGTCTCCGGCGGCACCACCCGCACCGTCACCAAGGCCGACAACAACCAGCAGGCGGAACAGCAACCCCAGCGTCAGGACCCCCGCGTCCCCTTCTCCGCCGTAGCGTAAGCAGAAAAAAAGAGCTTCGGGAAATTCCCGAAGCTCTTTTCTTAGAGCCTGTTTAATATCTCGAAAAATGCCAGTTGGCGGGGGATTTTCCCGCAAGGCAAAGCGGGATTTCGCAAAAATAATTATGTTTATTTCAAGAAATCACAACGAGGCATGGCGGGAAAAGACCCGCCAAATGGCGTTTTGAGAAATGTTAAACAGGCTCTTATGCCCTGGCGGCCTTTTTCAGCACCCGCCGGGAGATAGTTTCCAGGGAGGCCGTAGGATTGCTCCGCCGCAGCCGGGCGATGCAGCCCAAACAGGCGGGGATGAGGAACAGGTCCGCGCAGATCCACGCCGCCGGGGAGGCAAAGCAGGCGGCGTTATAACCCATACCGGGCACGAAGAACCAGCCCACCACAGTGCGGGCGATCATCTCCAGCACCCCCGCCAGAATGGCGAGGACGCTGAAGCCCATGCCCTGGATGGAAAAGCGGAGGATATTCACCAGGGCCAGGGGGAAGAAGAACGCGGTCTGGACAATGATATACTGGCAGGTCAGGCCCAGCAGCAGCCCCAGCTGGGGATCGGACGAGCTGAGAAACAGCATAGCGCTCTGGGGCGCGAAGAGGAGCATGCCCACCAGGGCGATGGCCGAGTAGCCCGCGCCCAGCACAGAGCAGGCCCGCACCCCCTGGGGCAGGCGGTCCAGCTGCCCCGCGCCCACATTCTGGCCGCAATAGGTGGCCATGGCGGCCCCCATGGCGTCAAAGGGGCATGCCAGCAGCTGGTACACCTTACCGGCGGTGGCCACGGCGGACACGTAGACGCTGCCCAGGCCGTTTACGGCGGTCTGCATCACGATGGAGCCGATGGCGGTGATGGAGTATTGCAGGCCCATGGGCAGCCCCATGGCGCAAAGCGCCTTGCAGGCGTCGGCGTCAGGCCGCCCCTCCTCCCGGGTAATCCGGAGGATGGGGAAGCGCTTCACCATATACACAAGGCACGCCACGCCGGACACCGCCTGGGACACCACCGTGGCGATGGCCGCCCCAGCCACGCCCCAATCCAGCAGCAGGATGCACGCCAGATCCAGCACGATGTTCAGCCCTGCGGACAGGGCCAGAAAGTACACCGGGGTCCGGCTGTCCCCCAGGGCGCGGATGATGGAGGCCAGCAGGTTATACAGGAACACCACCGGTATGCCCATGAAGATAATAAAGATATAGGCGTTGGCGTCGGCAAAGAGGTCGGCGGGCGTGTCCATGGCGGTGAGGATATCCCGGCAGAGAATGCCGGTGGCCACGGTGAGCACAAAGGCGATGACAGCGGACAGGTAGGCGGCGTTGGCCACGTACCGGCGCATCTGGGGGTAGTCCTTGGCGCCCATCCGCTGGGCCACGGGGATGGCGAAGCCGGAGCACACCCCCAGGCAGAAGCCTATGACGAAAAAGTTGATGGAGCCGGTGGATCCCACAGCCCCCAGGGCCTGGGAGCCCAGCAGCTTCCCCACAATCATGGCGTCCACCATGTTATAGAGCTGCTGGAACAGCAGCCCCAGCAGGGTGGGCACGGTAAAGCCCAGGATCAGCCGCATGGGGCTGCCCGAGGTAAGGTCTTTGGTCATAATGATTGCCTCCTTCCAAAGGCGGGTTCACAGTGTATTGCCTCCCTGGAGCCCATCAAGCCCCAGCTTTCGCACTATTATAGCCGCTTCTCCCAGGAAAACAAGAGGGTTTTTTCACAATTATTTCTTCTCTTTTTTAGCTTAAATCGGAAGTTTACCAGTTATGTTTCCGCAAACAGTATAAATCTCATTGTTCTCTTCGATTGCTTTTGTACAAAATGCCGGTGCCCCGCGCCTCCTCA
>CATABD010000020.1 GCA_949494735.1 uncultured Oscillospiraceae bacterium | reverse complement strand
CCGCAATGGCGGCAGCCAGGCTTGAGAGGGCAGCCACCAGGGCCGGGGCCTCCACGTTGATGGTCATGGACAGGTTACTCATTTTGTAAATCCTCCTTGTTTTCAGATTGACAGTCACAGGGCTCACAGGGGTCAAGGTGGGCCCCGCAATAGGGGCAGGTGGTATAATAGGGCATAGGTCAGTCCTCCAAAATGCTTGTCCAGTGTTCCAGGGCGGTCATGACCTTGCGGGTGTAGTCCGTTTGGTAGACACCGGCGTCCCAGAGCTTTTGGGCACCGCTGGGGCCGCAGTTGTAGGCCATCAAGGCTTGCTCCGTGTCCCCGTAGCGGTCAAGGTAGCCGCCGATGATGTAGACGCCAGCCTCAATATTTCCGGCATGGGTCAGCGGGTCCATGCCCAGGCCTTGGAGCCATTCATGATTACATTGGTTTATCTGCATGAGGCCATAGTCACTGGTGGGGCTTGTGGCGTCCGGGTCAAAGTGGGTTTCCACCTCAGCGATGGCCAGCGCCAGGGCATAGGGCACGCCGTAGCGCTCACATTGGTCCTGCATGATTTCCTGGAGGTCATAGGCCAGGAGCCGCCCGTCACTCACAATGTCATCCCGGTGCCTCACCAGCTCCGGCGTTTCAGCCGGAGCGGTGGACGGCGGCGGGGTGCTGGTGGGCTCCGGGGCAGACGTGGCCACGGTCACCGGGGACTTGTCCGCCAGCAGGGCGTCAAAAATAAAGTTTAAGGTGAGGGCGAAAACGGTGAGGGCCAGGATGATGGCCAGAGCGATGGCGGCATAGGCCATGACGATGGGCCAGGGGTTGCGCTTGGTCAGGCGGCGGGGCTGGTAGCTGGTCCTCATGAGTTCATGCGGCGGTTGACTTCCGCCACCAGCTCATTGGTGCTGTACCCCTCCAGCGGGTTGCTGTCATCCTCCACCGCAAAATCGGAGGGGATGAGGAAAGCGGGGCGGGACCCGCGGGTGTTGGAGCAGCTGACGTTGTAGCCGCCGAGGCGGCCATCGGAGTACAAGCCAAGGATCCGTGTATGGTCATCACTCACGCAAGGCGTGGACCAGGGGGGTCACGGACCACTCAAAGGCCTCCTCACCATTCGGATTGGGCAGGATGCCGTGGTACTTGCGCAGCTCATCCAGGGTGAGCGGGGCCACCTTGCACTCCACGGTCCCATATTCCTTGGAGCCGTTGAGGGCGGTGAGGTCCACCGTGCGGGGGATGACCTCCTCCGGGTGGCCCTGGGTGATGCCGTCCAGGAAAGCACCGTTGAGGTGCACCCGGTGAGCGTTGGCCTCATCCTTGAAATTGTTGGTCTTGCCAAAGGACCACTCAATCTGCTTGGCCACGGCCAATAAGCAATATGACCATTGTATTCTTGACCCTGCTTCGATTGATGATATTGTTATCTGCATTAGCAGAGGAGGTGTAAGGAAATGACGGGTTTTACAAAAATTGCAAGGTTAGATTTCTTTACAATGAAACCGCAGGTTTTTTCGTATTTTGCAGTAGTCCCGATGATCTTGATGTTTGGAGTTATCGGCTCCCCTACCTCAATCTCGTGCACTACGGGCGCATGGTTTATGGCGCTGATGGCTTCCAACATATTTCCTATACAGGAAAAAACAATCTCGATCGTCTGTACGCTTCGGTTTCCGTTAGACCACCACGTCGGGCAAGTTCTCGATTTGCTTGTGGCACATGCGCAGCAGGTCGTGTCCCGTGCAGCCGCAAGGCAAAGGAGATTACCTTTTCCGACTTGACCTTAAAAGAAGCGCGGCAGCTTTATACCTTTGATGAATATTTCAAAGGGGAACATGAAGCAGTATCTTCTCACTGTACTGCACAATGCCCCGGTGACGATTGAGAGTCACTACGTCGCCCAGGTCAACCACGGCCTTTACGGCGAAGGGGCTGTGGCATAGTAGTCGACCCGGACAGCGGATCACTGGGCACTGTTTGACTTTCTTCCCGATTCTCCCCATGTGTCCGAAGGGATCGTATTGTGCGATAACTCTGGCATATAGAGTGCGACTCAAGCCCTAACCTTTGTGGTGCCGCGCAGGAGTAAGCGGGGCAGGGCGGTATAAGTTTGTATCAGCATAGCAGGGTTCCGAATTTTTTTCAAAAGCAGGTTTCCGGCGTGGACACCCAAGCTGAATAGGTCTACGTCAATGACGGTAGGTTGCGGAGATACCATAGGTGAGTATGGATGGTCATCAAAGGCGATCAGCGACACATCCTCTGGAATGCGCAGGCCACTATCTTTGATAGCACGGACTGTTCCGACAGCCATTAGGCTGTTGGTACAGATAATTCCATCGGGAGGGGATGGCAGGTTCAGAAGGGCGGTCGCGGATTGAAAAATTGTCTCCACCTCGGGAGGGTTATAGATAATATACTCCTCTCGTGTTTCCAATCCGCATCGCTCCATGGCAGTTCGGAAACCCCGCAGACGATCCATAAAAATACAGTCTTCCTTCCGCCCTCCCATAAAAGCCAGGGTACGGCAGCCGGTGGATATCAAATGCTCCACTGCCAGATTGGAGGACAAGGTGTTGTTGGTATCAATCCAGGACAGAATCGTATCAAAGGAAGGTTTGCCAATGCAGATTTGCGGAAAATCATAGCCGAGCAGCAACTGTTCCACCTTGGGTGTTATAAAGACGGAATTGATGATGAGCCCATCTGCCACCCGGCTGTGGATGGCTTCCTCCACCACTTCCTCCGGCTTTTTCCCGGGAGAATCCAGATTGAGCAGGGACAGCCGGTAGCCCTTCCGGCCCAGCTCATGGCTGACGCCGCAGATAATATCGAACATATGGGGGTTCTCATAAGGTAATCCTTTGTAAAACCGATCCGCATATAATATGTTTCTGCTAAAGCGGCGGGCCAGATTGGCGGCTGAAGCGTTGGGCGCATAGTTGAACCGCTCCATTACTTTGAGCACTTTCTCCCGTGTATCGGGGGCGACGTGCGCCTTATTGTTGATTACTTTGCTGACGGTGGCAATGGATACGCCTGCCTCCCGGGCAATGTCATGAATGGTGATTGGCATTGTATCACTCCTCATCCTTTAATAAAACGCTTTCTGATTTTGTGGGAATGGACGAACGAAAATCTGTTGACACTTGAATGGTTCAAATGCTATACTCACAATAGATTTTACAATAACTTGCGAAAAATTGCAAGTATATTGTTCAATCTGCCGAGAAGTTCTCCGCAACAGAGGCGGAGGAGGTAGGAAAGCGTTTTATTATAAGGGGGATTTACAATGAAAAAGCTCACTGCTCTCTTGCTTGCCGCGGCGCTGTGCTTCGCGGCGCTGGCCGGGTGCTCACAGCCCACGTCCCAAGGCTCCGACGCTCCATCCTCTAAACCCACGCAGGGCGCCAATCCCACGGAGGTACTAAAAGATCCTGTCACGGTCACGGTTTGGCACGACGGGGACGAGGGTATCATGCAGACCATCACCGATCAGGTGAACGCTCAGCTGGCGGACGATCAGATCACCGTAGTTTTTGAGAAAAAGACCGATACGCCCAACCAGTTGAAGCTGTATGGCAGCGACGCGGCCAACGCCCCGGATATGTACTTCTACGCCCACGATGTGCTGGGAACCTTTGTCGCCATGGACATACTGGCCCCCCTCTCCGATGTGGTGGACAGCTCCATTTTGGCCGACCACTTGGCCATGACCGTGGAAGCCGGACAGATCGGCGGCACGCAGTACCTGCTCCCGGTGTATTTTGAGACGCTGGTATTCCTCTACAATAAGGCCCTGTGGGAGGGGGACATTCCCGGCACCACCGAGGAGCTGTACGACTACATGGCGGCTCACACCGACGCCGCTGCCGGCACCTACGCCGTGGTCAACCAGCATACCAATGCCTATAACGTATCCCCTTTTATCAACGGCTTTGGCGGCTACGTCATCGATGAGAACGGCAAGCCCGGACTAAATGACCCCAAGACCATCGAAGCGGCTACATACAATCAGAAGTTCGGCGCACTTCAGGCGGACGGCGACTACAACACCGTCACCACCCTCTTCAACGAGGGCAAGGCCGCCGCCATCATCGGCGGGCCCTGGCTGGTCTCCGGCATTGAGGCCGCGGGCATCGACTACGGCATCGCCTCCCTGTCCGACATCAAGCTGCCCAACGGCAACGGTCTGGCCCCCTTCTCCGGTATCCAGGGCGCGGGCGTGCTGAAGGTGGCGCTGGCGGAGAAGAAGGATGCCATCGCCAAGGTGCTCACCGCCATGGCGGCCCCGGAGGTAGGCGTGGATCTGGCCAACAAGTCCGGGTGCGCCCCCGCCAACAACAAATCCTATGACGATCCCCAGGTGGCTGGCAACGAAATGATCGCCGTCATCCAGAAAACTGCCTCCACCGCCCGGCCCATGCCCAACATCCCTGAGATGAACGCCATGTGGGGCCCGGCGGAGGCCATGCTCACCGCCATCAACAAAAACGGCGCCGACCCGGCCCAGGCCGCCGATGAAGCCCAGGCTGCGGCGGAGCAGGCCATCGCCGACATGAAATGACATAACCAGGGGCGGCGGTTTCCGCCGCCCCTTTCTCTGAAACGAGGTGGTACAATGGAACAAAAGCGAAGATGGAAGCCCTGGTTCTACTGCCTCCCCGCCTTGCTGCTGATTTTGACCGTCATCGTTTTCCCCATCGCCTATACGGGCTGGATCTCGCTGACCAACATGAATCTGTACCACTGGACAGACTATGAGGTCATCGGGTTTGGGAACTACGCCCGGGCGTTGTTCAAATTCGATTCCGGCTTTTTGTCCGCCCTGGCCACCACGCTGGTGTGGACAGCGCTAAACATGGTCATTCAGATCGGGCTGGGCTTTCTCATTGCCCTAGGGCTGAACGCGCCTGGGCTGCGGCTGAAGCGGGTGTACAAGACGCTGCTCATGGTGCCCTGGGCGGTGCCCGCCTACATCTCTATCCTGCTGTGGCGGGTGGGGATGTTCAACACGGAGTTTGGCATACTCAACAAGCTGCTCTCCGTCCTGGGCTTTGCCAAGGTAGATTTCCTGGCCGGCAACGGTATCGCCTTTCTGTCCTGCATGGCGCTGAACCTGTGGATGGCCTTGCCCTTCATGATCTCCACCATCGACGGGGCGCTCCAGAGCGTGGACGGCAGCCTCTATGAGAGCGCCACCCTGGACGGGGCGGGCTTCTGGAGGCGGACTTGGTCCATCACCGTCCCTGCCATCCGGCCCATTATCGCCCCGGCGGCGGTGATGACCACCTTCATCACCTTCAAACAGTTCGACATCATCTACCTGCTCACCCAGCAGCGGGGCTATATGACTGGGGCCACGCTGAACACGGTGATTACCTACGCCCATCAGAACGCCTTTGCCTCCAACAACTACGGATTGTCCAGCGCGGTGAGTATGCTGCTGTTCGTCATCATCATTCTGTTTTCCATCCTCACCAACCGCAGCCTTCGGGAGGACTGAACCATGACAAGAAAAGGAAAAAACGCCGTCAGGCTGACCCTGCTCAACGCCGGGTTCATTCTGCTGTGCCTGGTTATCCTGGTGCCGGTGCTGTATGCCTTGTCCATCTCCTTCAGCGGCCAGGGCGCCGCACTGTCCGGGGAGCTTTCGCTTCTTCCCAAAGATCCCACGCTGGAAAACTACCGGGCCATCCTGTTTGATAAGCCCTTTCTGCTGTGGCTGAAAAACTCCCTGCTCCTCAGCGCGGGCACCATCGCCCTGTCCATGCTGTGCGCGGTGCCCGCCGCCTACGCCGCCTCCCGCTGGCGGTTTGCCGGACGGCGGGGGATGTTGCGGGCGCTGCTGGTGCTCAACGCCTTCCCCCAGGTGCTGTCCATGTTCGCCCTGTTCCGGGTACTGCGGCTGACGGGCACCCTCAACACACACGGGGGGCTGGTGATGATCTACGCCGGTTCCATGTGCGTGTTTGCCATCTGGAACATGAAGGGCTATTTTGACACAATTCCAAAGGAGATTGAGGAGGCATCCAAAATTGACGGTGCCAATGACTTTCAGATGATCGTCCGCATCGTCCTGCCCCTGGCAAGGCCCGCCATCATCGTCACCTGCGTCATGGTACTCATCACCGTATGGAATGAATACCTGTTCGCCACCACCTTCCTGCTGGACAGCCGGTCCTACTCCCTTGCGGGCGGCCTATACCAGCTCCAGTCCAACGACTACAGCCGGAATTGGTCGGTATTCACCGCTGCGTCCATGCTGGCCTCTTTGCCGCTGCTGCTGATTTTTTTCAAGATTCAGAAGTACATGGTATCAGGCCTCACTGCCGGCGGGGTGAAAGAATGAGGATCGTTTCATATCTCTTGGGAGGAGGAACAAGTTATGATTCTGCGTCAGGCTGTGACGCACATCCCGCTCTCACAGTACGCGTTTGCCAACAGTGAGAGCAATTTGACCATCCGGCTGCGGGCTGCGAAAGATAACCTGACCCGCTGCGTCCTGTATTACGGGGATCGGGTTCAACCGGGCGACTCGATCAGCTTCACCCCGTTGGATATGGAAAAAGCGGCGTCGGATCTGGAATTTGATATCTACGAAGCGACATTTGAAAGCCCTTATAATCGCGTATGCTACTATTTTGAGCTCATTGACAAGGACGAACAGATATTCCTGTTCGCGGATATCTTTTCCCCAGCTCTGCCGGAGGAACGCAGTGAATTTTACCAATACCCGTTTATTCGGCGCGAGGAGATCAGCGCTGTGCCGGAGTGGCTGAAACGGGCTGTGGTATACAATATTTTTCCAGATAGTTTTGCGTCAGGAAAGCGCCAACTCCGGGGAACATCTTCCGAATTGCCTTGGGGCGATGGACTGACCCTCAAATCCCGGCTGGGAGGAACGATCCGGGGAATCACAGACAACCTGGACTATATTGCTGAGATGGGTTTTAATTGCCTATACATCAACCCGATATTCACGGCGGGGGAATACCATAAATACGACCTGCTGGACTATTTCCATGTCTCGCCCGATATGGGGACGGACGAAGATTTCCGCCAGCTTGTGGAGGCAGCGCATGAACGCAGCATCCGCGTGGTCATAGACGGCGTATTCAACCATTGCAGCTGGTATTTCTTCGCCTTTGACGATGTGGTAAAAAACGGCGCGGCCTCCCAGTATAAAGATTGGTTTTATGACCTCAAATTTCCTGTTGTGCGCCCAAAGCGCGAGGATGAGGTTCCATCTTACAGCAGCTTTGCTTACGAACGGAAGATGCCCAAGCTCAATACCTCCAACCCCGAGGTGCGTGACTACTTTATGAAAGTATGCGCGCACTGGCTCCGGGAATACGGCGTGGACGGCTGGCGCCTGGATGTGGCCAATGAGGTAGACCGTGTATTTTGGCGCACGTTTAAGCAGACTGGCCGGGGGATCGACCCCGAGAGCGTCATGATCGGTGAAATATGGGAGAGCGCTGAAAGCTGGCTTCGCGGGGATATGTTCGATTCCACCATGAACTATGATTTTCGAAAGAACTGCCGCGATTTTTTTGGAACGGAAAAGATCAACGCAGTCGAATTCAACGCGCGGGTGACCCAAATGAATTACCGTTATCCCACCGGCGTGGTGCAGGGGCAGCTCAATCTACTGGACAGCCATGACGTAAACCGTTTCTTTTCGTACTGCCAAAATGACATCCGCAGGCTGCGTTTGGCGGAAGTGTTCTTGTTTACCGCACCAGGGGTTCCCTGCGTATTCTATGGTGATGAGCTGGGGATGTCCGGTGACTGTGAATCAGCGCTGCGCGGCCCCATGCCGTGGAGCGCTCCGCCTTCGGACGAACGAAATTTTTTCAAAGCGCTCATATCGCTGAGGCGTGGCAACGACGCCCTTCTGTACGGTACATATGCTGTGCTGGACATGGACGAAAATGGGCTTTATGTATTTGAGCGGCGTTGGAGGGAATGTGTCATCACGGTAGCACTGAATGCGCGCGACGTTACCACGGAGATAAGCGGTGTTGTGCCCAATGATGATCCGCTGCTTTCTGATGCCTACGGAGAAAGCCGCCTGGGCCCCTTTGGGTACAGTGTTTGGCGTACGGGAGGTGAGAAAAGGTAGCGGAGCAGCGGAGAAGTCACCGGAGATATAATCGACAACACTCAGACATGTAAGAAAGGAGCGCCACATTATGAAAAAAACTGCAAAAAGAATTCTTTCCCTCGTTATGTGTCTCGCGATGCTTCTGCCGTTTACTTTGCAGATCGTGCCTGCAGCGGCGGCGACAGATACAAGCGTAACAAACGCGATGACGCTCCAAGGAGAGCGCATCTATCAGATTATGACGGATCGCTTCTATGATGGCGATCCAACCAACAACGCACAAGGCGAAGCCCTTCGCTATCAAGAAATCACAGCAGAGGATATGCGCTATATGAAGGGCGGTGACTGGCAAGGGATTATTGAAAAAATTCCTTACATCAAGGGCATGGGGTATAGTGCTATCTGGATATCTCCGATTATGGATCCACAACTTTGGAGCGTCCCCGATGAGGCCGGAGTTCAGGGGCCCACTGCTTACCACGGATATCATATTTATGACGCTTACCGTGCAAGCCGGTATTTCGGTGCCGAGGATCCAGAAGCCAGCAAAGAAATTTTAAAGAAACTGGTTGATGCCTGCCATGCAGAGGACATCAAAGTGATTATTGACGTTGTGCCCAACCATATCGGAGATTATTTAAAGGGAACCGGCAACAACGCTCACTACTCCACGGCTACCAGCTATAAGGCAGGGACTCAATTACAGCCTGTAGCGCCTTTTAATAATGTGAATTGGTATCATAATTTGGGCCCCATTGACTGGGATAGGGAGCACCCGCACAGCGACTGGAGCACACAGATGCTGGAAAACCACGATCTGGGCGAACTGGATGATATCGACTTTGACATCCCCGAGGCGAAACAAGCGGTCTTTGATTCCATCAAATACTGGTTTGATTATATTGGTGCTGACGCGGCCCGCGTCGATGCCGCGAAATGTATGAAGCCTTCCGATATCCACGATCTGGAGGAATATCTTGGCGTCCCCACTTTTGGAGAGAATTTTGATATGCATGTGGACTTCCTCTCCGGCTGGGTCGGCGACAACGGTGAGGTTGGTATGCTTGATTTCCCGCTGTTCCAGGCTATTGTTGATTCCTTTGCCCACGGTAGCAGCTTTGATTCTACGGTCAAAGCGGTTTTAGATCAAGACTACCTGTATGGAAACAACGCAAATGAAATGGTTGTTTTCTTGGATAACCATGATCGCAACCGTTTCTTAACCGAAGCGGGCGGGAATGTGGCAAAGCTGCAAAATGCATTGGCGTTTTTATTCACTGTGCGTGGGATCCCTGTGGTATTCCAAGGTACTGAGCAGAATCGCGGGAATATGTACAATGACCTGATGTATGGTATGGCCGACTCATGGAACCGCTGGTCTATGGTTGAAAGGGACGCAAACGGCAATGTGATCAGGGATTACTTTGATATAAGCACGGACACATACCAGCTCATCGCACAGCTCAACAAGCTGAAGGAAATGTACCCCGCGCTGAACTACGGAGCGCAGCGCGAAATGTGGTCTTCTTCGGATATCTATGCGTTCTCCCGCCGTATTGACGATGGCGCCAGCGCCGGCGATGAGATGATTTGCGTATTCAACAATGCGGACAGCCAGCGAAACGTATATATGCCCATTCGCGCAGAAAGCTCCATCAAACCGGGAACAGTTCTTGAAAATGTTTTGGATCCCAGTGATAGAATTACTGTTTCCCAGAGCGGGAGAATAGCGGTTGAGTTGACCGGAAATTCCAATAAAATTTATAAGGTGAGCAGCAATCAAATCCATACCACAGTTCCGGTCACCTTCTATGTTCACAACGCTACAACCCGCCTCGGGCAAAACGTCTATATTGCCGGCAACACTGATGCGCTTGGCAACTGGAATGTAGATAACGCGGCAGGGCCTGCGGTTTGTCCCACATATCCCACCTGGAGCACTACGGTAAATCTGCCGGTTGGAGAAACAATTCAATATAAGGCCATCAAGCGCGGAGCAGGTGCTGTTGAGTGGGAAAGCGTCAGCAACCGCAGCTATACGGTGCCTGAAAATGGCGGCGCAGTATCCTTTACGTGGTCTGCGGAAGGGGAGACCACCCTTGTGCCTGTCCAGTTTACAGTGAAGGATGCATACACGACATGGGGCGAAAATATCTATATTGTTGGAAATGTACCTGAGCTTGGCGAGTGGAGTGTGGACTTGGCAGTTGGTCCTGCTCTGTGCCCCAGCTATCCCACATGGACCGTATTTATTGATGTGCCCGCTGGTTGCGCAATTGAGTGGAAAGCTCTGAAAAAAGGGTCAGGCACACAGACAATCTGGCAGGGTGGGGAGAATAATACATTCATCGCACCTGCCTCAGGAGTTGGCTCTACAATGACAAGCTGGAAATGATTTTCTGCGGGGGGAGCTTGCGCTCCCCCCGCAGTTTTGGATTAGGGTAAAGATATTCTTCCAAAAGCTGGGCTTTTCAATGCTCCTACCCTTATTCGATCTCCAAAAGCCTGGTTTTTCAGCTTCTTTACTGTGCCGCAACAGTGATATTGCGTGGTAAATCCTTCCCGGTCCACCTTCCACCGAGATCTTTTATTTGTTGTGATGCGTCTTGTTGATTTATTTCCTCCCCAAATCCTGGGGAGGGTCCCCTCCACCAGTTGGCGGGCAGCATCGCGTATAAACTACTTCCACCCAGCTTCAGCGTGGACAAATCCGCCCAAGCGTGGTATATTGTTTCCGTCAGCTCTATGCGAGGAGGGATTGTCGTGCCCACGCTGATGATGCTTCTAATCGGATACGTAGATTCCACGCTGGCCCACGCCGTCGTGGCGGCCTACCTGTTCGCCGTCCTGGACGAGCGGAGTTGGCGGCGGCTGAAAAAGCTGCCCGTCCTGCTCCTCTCTCCGTTGGTCAACAACCTGCTCAACATATTCCTCATGTATGCCCTTCCCGGCGGTACTCTCATCCGTTTCTGGGCCACCAGCTTGTGCGCCATGCTGTGCGTCGTGCTGTGGGCCCGGTGGGCCTGGAGAATGGGATTCTGGCAGGCCCTCTCCGCCGTGTCCATGACGGGGGTGTTTCAGGTATCCCTCGTCATCCTGACCCGGTTTTTGTACCGAACCATCTTTGTGGATAACGAAATTCTCCAGTTCGCGGCGGTGACGGCCGTTATCTGCGTTGTGGTGGCGCTCTCCACCGCCCTGCTGTACCGCCTGCGCTTCGGCCGCTGGTTCCGCCTCCTGCTGGAGGAGGGACCCGGCCAGTGCCGGACAGCCCTGTTCCTTTTCGCCCTGGCGTGCGTCATGGAGATGTTTTATATGCTCCAGCTGAGGGGGCTTCAGGAGAGGTATTTTGCCCTGTATTACCTGCTGGTGCTGGTGATGGTGGTGCTGGTGGTGGGGCTTGTGCTCTACCTGGCCCAGTGGTCCGACTCCGCCCGGAAGATAGAGGCCCAGCGGGACGTCATCGCCCAGCAGCAGCTCTACGAGCAGGATTTAGAGGTCATCCGCCGGGAGGTGCGCTCCTTCCGCCACGACTACAAAAACCTGCTGGCGGGGCTGTCCCAGCAGGCGGACGAGGGCGAGGTGGACGAGCTGCGCTGCGCCCTGTCGGAACTGGACGCGGGTTTTGACCGGCGCATCGGGGAGAAGATTCGGGCCTCTACCCAGATCGGCAACCTGCGCATCCCCCAAGTGAGGAGCCTCCTGCTGTCCAAGCTGGCCGCCATGGGCGGGCAGGGCATCGACTGCCGGCTGGAGGTTCTCTACCCCGTGGAGTCGGTGGGGATGGACGTGTGGGACTTCGTGCGCTGCCTGGGCATCCTGCTGGACAATGCCGCCCAGGCCGCCCTGGAGACAGAGACGCCCTGGGTGGAAATCGTCCTGCTGGCCCAGGGGGACGAGCTGTCCCTGCGGGTGTCCAACCCCTACGCCGGGGCCATCGACCCGGACAAAATCTGGGCGGAGGGCTTTTCCACCAAGGGGGAGGGCCGGGGGCTGGGTCTCCCCAGCTACCAGCGGATTCTGGCGGATCACCCCAACACGGCCGCGTCCACCAGCTGGGCGGGGAGCGTATTTGTTCAGGAGCTGAAGGTGGAGGGCAGGCCATGATTTCCATTTATCTCTGCGACGACGAGGAGGCCGTCCGCCACCAGCTTCAAACCGCGATAGAGTGGAAAATCTTCGTGGAAAATTACGACATGAAGGTGGCGTGCGCCGCATCCTGCGCCGGGGAGCTGCTGGACGCGGCGCAGGACAGCTGCCGGGGCGTCTACTTCCTGGACGTGGACTTAAAGGACGGGGACTGGGATGGCTTCACCCTGGGCCGGGAGCTGCGGCGGCGGGACCCCCACGGCACCCTGGTCTACATCACCAGCTACGGCGATCTGGCCTGGAAGACCTTCCAGTACCACCTGGAGGCCTTCGATTACATCGTGAAGGAGGGAGAGCAGACCGGCTCCGCCGCCGCCCGGTGCCTGGAGGCCGTCCACACCCGTCTGCTGGACGAGCGCCGGGATCCGGCGGAGGTGTTCTCCCTGCGGACGGGGGACGAGACCCGCCACGTACCCCTGGCGGACATCCTGTTTTTTGAAACCGCCCCCAAGGCCCACCACGTATACCTCCACACGGCGGACAGCCGTCTGGACTTCGTGGGCAGCTTGAACGAACTGGAGCGGGAGCTGTGCGGGCGGTTTGTCCGGGTCCACCGGGGCTATCTGGCGGCGTGGGACAAAATTGAGGCTGTGGACTGGAAGGGAAATCAGGTCCGGGTGGGCGGGCGGACGTGCCTGCTGTCCCGGGCCGGCAAGGCGGAGCTGAAACAGAAGAGGGGAGGGAGCCTGTGAGGCCCCCTCCCCTCTTCTTGCTGTTTAAGAACGATTCGCGCCGTTTGGGAAATTCGGCCCACATCAGGCTGGGCGCGTGGTATGTTTCCTTTCGCGGACAGGCGGGATGAGAAAGGAGGAACACGCAATGGCAAAGGAGCGCTTTGTGGAGGTCTATAACCAAGGCATCGTCAATGTGATGAAAGTCGTCGTCGATACGGAAACCGGCGTAAATTATGTCATGGGCTCTCACAATAAGGCAAGCGGCACGGGGATGACCGTGCTGGTGGACGCGGACGGCAAGCCCATCGTCACCCCGATCAGCTGACAGAATCTGTTTACAGAACAAATCCGCATCAATATCACCCTGCCTGTCTGCTTGATATTTGATTCGGAGGCATTCTCTATGGCAGTAAGAAAAAAGACGCGGCAGTCTGCCGAAGAAGCTGGCCGCAAGCCGTTCCAAGTCCTGCAACGGGAACTTCAGGAAGCAGGGTATCTGGAACAGGACATCACGTTCTCCTCTGCAAAAGCCATTATAGTGGGGTTACTGTGCGCCCTACCTTTTGTTGTCCTTTTTGGTGTCATTTACCGCCTGTTTTTGATTGACCGGGCGCAATTGTCCGACGCCGGAGGAATCGCGTTCTACATCATGGTTCTTGTCATCATAGCGGTTTCCGTATTCATCCATGAACTGCTCCACGGCTTGGGGTGGGCAATATTCGGCAAAAAGGGGTGGACGGCGATACAGTTCAACATCAGCGCCTTGATGCCCAGCTGCACCTGTCAGGCAGTATTGACCAAGCGCCAATATCTCGCCGGTGTTCTGGCTCCGTTCCTGGTGCTGGGCCTGGGAAGCGCAATCTTCTTATGGATCTATCCGGGAACCATCTCTGTCGTCACGATGATGGTGAATTTTGTGGCGGCGGGCGCCGATCTGATGATCGCGGTTTCTGTTTGCAGGCAGCCGAAAGATGTGCTGATCGCCGACCACCCCAGTCAGGCAGGGTATGTGGCATACAGCAAAATCGACGCTTCCTATAAAAAGTAGTCTGCCGCATGGCGGCAAAAGAAAAAACATCAATGTTCTGACAGGAGGCACATGAACATGTCAAAAGAAGTCCAGAAATTCACCCGGGAGGCGGGATATAAGCCGCTGGAGGACCGCAGCATCATCGTCAAGTACGCCCCGGCAAATCTGAGTGAGCAATTTGCGGCGTTTTTTAACTCGGAGTTTTATGTTCTCCAGATGTGTGAACACGAGATCATCCTGCTCCCCTTCAACACCACATGGGGCAACCTGCGCAAAGATGTATCCCTGGTCCTTCCCTATGGGGACATCCAGTCGGTGGAACTGGAAGACGATATGCTCAACACGGTCATCACCATCCGCACCGAGTCGGACACCATCCGCCTGACTGCCCAGCAAGCGGCACTAAGCGACCTGCGGAGTTCCAGCCTTTATGCTACTATGTATGCCGGCAGCTTCAAAAACTGGCACAAGGAAAATATAGAGGAGACGCTGGCGGCGCTGAAGGGCTTGGGGATGAACCGCCCAAAAAATAGCGAACAGCACTAAAGGAACAGAAAAAGGTCAGGAAACAGCCTGTGCCCGCATTTCCAAAGGCGGCATACTCGTGGCAGTTTGAAGGCGGACATGATTGTAAAACCAAATGAATTCATTGATTATCTTCCTGGTCTGCGCCCTGGTCTGGGGCTTTCTCCTGTAAATGCACTCACATTTCAGGATGGAAAAGAAATTCTCCGCCATGGCATTGTCATAAGGATTCCCCCGTCTTGACATGGAGGGAGAAATGCCGTATGAAGAGGGAATGATGCCAGGAACTACAGAAATATGTATTGATCGGACAGTTGAAATTCTGGATGGAACGTTTTGAACCATTGACGGTTTTATAGGCATCATAGATTCCGTTTCAGGAGCTACCAAACCTTACACCCACATTATACCTCTGGTGGCAGGGAAGCGCAAGGATGCGTGGGGAAACGCAGAAAGGCAGCACCCGGAAGTGCTGCCTTTCAACCTTGCTCCACCTCTGGCCAGGTTGGAACTGTTGACAAAGTCAACGAAAAGCAGGCAACAGATCAGAAATGGCGAAGAAAAAAGATGCCTAACAGCATCAGTTTGCATACTTTATCATTCTTTTGAGGTTTAATGCCACGGCGGAAAGGAAGCAATGATCTTCCGCTGCCCCTAAGCCTTTTCATAGGACACGAGTTAAATTGTGAGAACGTTTTTGTTCGGCAAAAGAACCCTCGCACCAAATTTGCCGCAGCCGGAGTGCTTGGAGATACTTCGGAGAATTTCTGCGCTCCCTGCCAGACTGCACAGCGGCCTCAAAATAATTGCGCAGTATTCTGCGGCTTGTCCCTGATGGCTGTCGCACAGGCAGTTTCCACGCATAGTGCATTGGCGGCAGTCAGATGATTCTGCCCGGTATACCCAATACAGCCCGCTGGAGCTGCGGTACAGCGGGCGCAGGGCCAGCACTTTTCCGTTCGAACAGCGATATACATCATCACCTTCCTCATAGGAAAAAGCATCGGTTCCAAATTCCATTTTTGTATTGTCCGGCGTTTTTCGAGCAGTTGTGTAAAACACGATATCCGCAAGGCCAAGCTCATGCTGGGCTAACGCCGAATCATAGCTAGAATCTGCCGCCGCGGCCTGTACCGCCGTTATGGAGCGGACTCGTTCCATCTGCGGAAAGAAAGGAGCCAGGTCACTGCTGTCCCCAGCTGTGACTGCCACATCCAGGATGATACCGCAGCCGGCATCCAGTGTTTGATGACTGAGATAGTGCATTCCCAGCGGTTTATTTCTTCGTTTCAGGTAGCCCGCTTCCGGATCCGTCCGGCTCACACACTTTTGTGTCCGCCGACTGTCTTTTTTGATCTGCTTTGTTCGCTTCTTTCTCCGTTTCCCTGTCCTGCGTTCCAGTTCCTTCAGTCCATCCTCCTCATATTCATCCAATCGATCCCAATATAATCCAGGTTCCTCTGGCATCTCTGTCAGGTATTCCGATGGCCGGGACGCATTCGCTTTTACATGGGTGGAATCTGTCGCCATCAGCCCTCCGCTTACCAGCCCCTTTTCCTTGCACTGCCGTACCGCTTTCTCAAACAACCGCCGGAATACTTTTCGGAAACTGGGCTTTCTCCGCCGCAGTTGGGAGATCGTGCTGTGACCCGGTACCTGTTCATCCAGGTCAATGCCAAGATACCAACGAAATGCGTTGCTGTCCGCGCACCGCTGCTTAATCTGTCGTTCCGATGGAATGCCATATAGAAAACCCAGCAAAAGATACTTTACCATTGCCACCGGGTCTATGGGCGGACGGCCATACTTGCGGCTGTATAAATACGCCGTCTCCTCATAATACGAAAGACAAATCCAGGGCACGCTCCAGCTTCCCCACAAAATGATCTTCCGGCACCAAATCTTCTATTGTCATCATATGATATTTCAGCTGCATTTCCCCGCCCCTTTTGTCCTTATTACAACATATTTGACGCGTTTTTTAGCTATTTTGTCAACAGTTCCATTTCTGCCCCGAGGCCGTGGTTATTATCTTTCGCCTCCACGATTGCCAAGGGCAGATTGGGTTTATAGTACAGAAGGTAGTCTGCTTTCTTCCGCTTGCCACGGGCGGTAACATTTCCGCGAACGGTCACCCGGCCATCCGTGAAACTGTATTCCATTTTGATCTGGCGCTGCCTGTCCCATCCGGCAGCTTCAATTGCTGGAGTAATGAACGGAAGTTTAATGTCCTCCTCAGTCATTTCACATTTTTCCATTAAGCCGCCCATATGGATACCTCCCCCGTAAGACTTCTGATAATCAAAAATTATCGGAAGATATTTTGAAAAAGCAGATTCTATGCGCATATATTGTAATTATAACATAAAACGGGCAATGAATTCAACAGCTATTGCCCGTTTCACGCTGAATTACCTAAAACCTGAAATACTGCCCAGAGAATACAGCAAGCTGATTTCTAATGCCTCGCTGATCCGAAATCGTATCGACCACGAGGATTTCTATGAAAGAATATTTTGACAAATGGCAAAGACCAAATTTGAGAAAATCCCAAGCATCAAAGAGAAAATCAAGCAGCTTGAAAACAAGAAAAGCGGCTCTTCAAGCGCATGGGGCTTTATTGAGAAGCTGCTGCCCGGTACGATCCCGCTGACCGAGGAACAGTTCAAAGGCCGTGGTTTTCCACCATCTACTGCACGGTTTCCAGCACGAAATCCACCTCCAGGGACTGGCTAAGGATATAGGACCGGATCTGCCTCGTGCAGGCCTCCAGGATGCGCTGGAAGTCCGCCATGTCCTGTTCCTCCCGGGCCTGCCGGAACTGTTCCGCCCTCAGCCGGCCGTAGTGTCCAAAACGGGAAACGCCGGCCATACCATCCCGGGCTCCCATAGGTCAACTCAATTGTCCGTTCTTCGGGGTACAGTTTATTTTCCTTATGGATCAATCCTCCTGCTCCCCCGGCCAGCTCATGGCGGTGAACTGGAACCATCCGTGTTCCCGGGTAATGGAGTAATGGATCTGGTGATGCTTCAGCACGCGGTCCACCGCCTGCAGGCCGAACCCGTGGAGCAGGGAGTCCTGCCGGGGGGCGGCGTCCTCCGGCGGCAGCGGGTTGCGGATTGAGAGCACAAGCTCACCCCCCTGGCACAGCAGCTTGACGTGGATCTCCCTGTGGCCGTCCAGCTTGCGGCAGGCGTCCAGGGCGTTGTCCAGCAGATTGCCCAACAGCTTGACCGTCTCATCGTCCGTAAAGGGCAGGCTGGAAAGATCCCCCACCATAAAGCGCACGGCGGTCTGCTGCTCCCGCGCCTGGGCATATTTCAGGTTCAATACCGCGTCGGCAATGGGGTGGTTGGTCTGCACCGTGGGGCTGTCCTGATAGGTGTACTGGGTCAACTGCCGCAAAAAATCTCCGGCCTGGGCATACTGCTCCTGGGCCAGCAGCATGGAAAGCACGGTCAGCCGGTTGCGGTACTCATGGGTCTGCATCCGCTGGCTGGACACCATCTGGCGCAGTTCCTCCGCCTGAGACCGCTCCCTTTCCTGCTGTTGCAGCTGCTGCCGGCACAGGCGCTGGAACTTCATCGCCCGGCGCGTCCACACCACCCCCAGCGCCAGGACCAGCTCCAGCGCCACCAGCAGCATACACAGCGCCCATGGGATCATCGCGGCGTCCGCGTCCGGCCCATAGCGGGCGCGGACCTCCGGCCAGACAAGGTCAAAAACGCAGCCCAGCCCCGCTAAGGGAAGCAGCGCCAGCAGCACCGACACCGGCCAGCTCAGCGGCCTCAGCTCACGCCGCGTCTGCTGGAACTGCCCATAGGCCATGCACAGCGCCAGCACAAAACAGCGGGAGACAATATCCACCACCAGCACGCTGATACCGTCGTACCCCAGCACGATTTTCATCCGAAAGGCGGACACGCTCAGCCACCCGATCTGGATGTCGGCAAGCCAGAGCACCGCGAAAAAGGCCGCCACCGCTGCCGCTTTCCGTTTCAGCGTCCCCTCGTAGGCCGCGCAGGCGTACGATAGCCACAGCAGAACCGGCAGCACGGCCCGCGCGATCTGCCGCCAACCGTCCCCGGCCAGCGGCTTCTGCGCCATGGAGCAGACCAGCAGGTGCAGGACGGCGCACAGCGCCGCCCCGCCCCAGCGGGCCCACCTGCGTCCGGCGGCGGGGGGCAGGGCCATGCGCAGCGTCAGCCAGACGGCGGCGCATTCCAGTACAGCGGGCGCCAGCCGCAGCAGTTCCTTCATGGGCGTTCTCTCTCCTTTGTTCCCGGGCGGGGACGGCTACCGGCCCTTCCAGGCCAGCAGTTTTCCCACCAGCTGGTTGTAGTTCTGCCTGCTGCAGGGCAGGCGTTCGCCGTTGACCATATATGCCTGGTAGTTGGAAATCTTCCTGCAAAGATCCATGTTGACCAGGATGCCCTTCTGAATGCGCAAAAAGCCCTCCGGCCCCAGGGAAGCCTCCCAGTCCTGGAGCTTTCCGTAAAACTCCAGCTCGGCGCCCGTGGTCAGGTGGGCGCACACAAGATGCCCGCGGCTTTCCAAATACGCCAGCTTGGCCAGTTTTACCGTCACCGGCTGGTTTTGGATGGTGAGGGTGACGGCGCTTTCCTGGTGGCGCAGCTCCCGCAGGGCTTCCCCCATGGTGGTGTCGAAGGTGCCGGACAGCTCGTCCTTCAGCAGGTAGGAGAAGGCCCGCACCGCGTAGCCCATGATGGCATAGTCCACATAGGCGGACAGGAAGATCAAAATGGCGTCCTGGTTCCGCTCCCGCAGGAGCTTGGCGGCCTGTATGCCGTCCATCTCCTCCATGGACACGTCCAGCAGCACCAGCTGGAACCCGGCAAGCTCACTGCCGGCAAAGGCCAGCGGCGAGGTGAAACAAATGATCTCCGCCTGAAGATCCTGCCCGTCAAAAAAGCGCCGGGCCATTCCCTCTACCCGGGCGACAAAGGCGGGCTCGTCGTCGCAGATCGCAACCCGGATCAACAGCTTCGCCCCCTTCCGTTCCACAGCCTGGTTTCCCTTTCATTTTATTATAATATGCCAGGGCGGGGACTGTCAAACGGCCCCCGCCCGCATCATGTGTCCAAAAGCCGCATTTGGTGCAAAGGCACTTGCCCGGGATTGCGGGAGTATGCCATAATGCGGGCAGAAGGCGGGAGAAAGGGGAGATCACGATGCAAGCCAAAACCGGCCGGACGGGGCTTTTACTCTTCCTCCCCAGCCTGGCGGGTGTGTGCGCGTTTTACGTGCTCCCCTTTCTGTCCAGCCTCTACTACACCTTCACCCAGGGGGTGTCGGAGCCCCGGTTTGTGGGCCTTGCCAACTTCCGGGACCTGCTGGACAGCCCGGTCTTTCGCCATGCGGTGGGAAACACCGCCTTGTTTTTGATTCTGGGCGTGCCGCTGGCCCTGGCCTGCGCACTGCTGCTCAGCGTGGCGCTGGCCAAGGGCTCCTTTTCCTGGCAGCGCTGGGCGCTGCTGCTGCCCTTTGTCCTGCCCGCCTCCAGCCTGGCCGTGGCGTGGCAGGGCATGTGGGGAAGGGAGGCGCTGAGCGGCCCCGCCGCCCTGCCCCTCACCCTGCTTTTGTACCTGCTGCGCAACGCGGGCTGCCTCAGCGTCATCCTCACCGGGGCCATCCGCGCCCTGCCGGTGGAATATCAAGAGAGCTGCTGCCTGGACGGCGGCGGCGAGGGCCGCTGCCTCGTCCATGTGCTCATCCCCCTGCTCTCCCCAACTTTGCTCTTCGCGGGCATCGTGGCGGTGATGAACTACTTTCTGCTCTTCCGGGACGTGTATATGCTCTACGGCGACAGCCCGCCCCGGCGGCTTTATATGCTCCAGCACTTCATGAACAGCAGCTTCTACAGGCTCAACTACCAGCGGCTGAGCGCCGCCGCCTTTTTGACGGTGCTCACCCTGTCCGCCCTGGTAGCAGCGGCGCTGCTGCTGCAAAGGAGGGTGAAACGCCATGTGGAATAAGGGACTGGGCTGGAAGATTCAGCGCGCGGCGGTGTCCGCCGCCGCCGTGGCCTGCCTCGTCCCGGCGGGAGTGCTGCTGTTCGGCTCCCTGCGGGTGAACGGGCGCTTCTCATTGAGACAGTACGAGGAGATTCTGCTGGGCTCCAAGGAATTTTTCGCCTGGTTCTGGAACTCGGCGGGGTACACCGCCGGGATTCTGGCGCTGTGTGTGCCGGTGGCTGCGCTGGCGGCCTACGGCTTGAGCCTGCACCGCTTTCCCGGCAGAAACGCCCTGCTGTTCCTCTACACCCTGCTGATGCTCCTCCCCTTCCAGGCCACGGTGGTGGCCCAGTACCTCACCCTGCGCTCCCTGGGGCTGCTGGACACCCCCGCCGCCATCATCCTGCCCTGCGCCTTCGGGGCCTTCGGGACGTTTCTGCTCACCCAGTTCATGCGGGGGCTGGACGGGGAAATCCTGGAGGCCGCGCGGCTGGACGGCGCGGGGGGTGGGCGCATCCTGCTGCACATCGTCTGCCCCCTGTGCAAGCCCGCCATCCTGTCGCTGGTCACCCTCCAGGCCATCAGCTGCTGGTCTATGGTGGACCAGCCGGTGGTGTTTCTGCGCAGCGAGGCGCTGCTCCCCCTGTCCCAACGGCTGAGCGGCCAAACCTTCGGCGGCGCGGCGTTCGCGGCGGCAATTTTATACGCGGTGGTGCCCATGCTCCTCTACCTGTGCTGTCAGAAGGCGCTGGAGGAGGGCATCAGCCTGACCAGCATCCAGTAAGGAGGGCGGGAAATGAACCGGACAGCCGGAAAGGCCATCGCCGTTTTTCTGCTCCTCATGCTGTTTTTCACCTTTGCCAGCCACCACCTGGACGCCCTGCGCACCCCCCGGGTGCTGTGCGTCACGCCCGCCCCGGGCGTCATCGGCGGGGAGCGCTATGACGCGGTGATGCCCGCCGAGGCCGTCTACCTTGACAAGGAGCCCTACGTCTACGTGGCGGAGGACACCTTGTCCTACTTCTACCCGGTGGCCGTCCGGCGGGCCACGGTGCGCGTCCTGGCCACCGGGGACGGCCTTACCGCTGTGGACGGCCTCTACCGGGAGGCCCGGGTGGTGCGGTATGCCGACCGGGCGCTGGCGGGCGGCACCATCCCCGTGCGGGTGTGGGAGGAGGAAGCCCCATGAGGCGGCGGCTGACGGTCTGCGCCCTGGCGGCGCTGGTGTTCGCCGGGGCCCTGGGGTGGCACACGCTGATCTTACGGGAGCTGCCGGAGGGCCGGGTAGAAGTCCTCGCCCCGAACCTCCCGGCAGCGGAGGGTGCCTTGGCTTCCGCAGCGGCTGAGTGGGGCTGGGAGCCCGCCTCGGAGGAAGGCTGCTTCGTGATTCCCTCCGAGAACCCCTTTGCCGCCCCGGCCATCCGGGCGGCGCTGGCGGGCGCGGGCATGGAAGCCCAGGTGCTGGACTACGCCTGGGCCCCCGCCGTCGTCGCCCAGAGCGGTACGCTGTGGCTGGGCTGGGGGGCGGTCTGGGGGCTGTGGCTGGTGTGGAGCTTGCTCTGGGCCCAGGGGCGGACGGAGTGGACCCGCGCCCAGGCGGCGCTGGAGCGGCAGTACCCGGCGCAGTACCTGTCTGACGCCGGGGTGCGGCTGCTGGCCGGGGCCATTGCCCTGGCGGCGTGGGTGGTGGCCGCCATCCTTGCCCTGCAATGGCTGTGGCGCTGGGAGCCGGCGCTGCCGTCCGGCCTGCTGCCGGAGGGCACGCTCTTTGACCCCGCCCACTACTGCCGGTGGGCGCAAAACGCCTTCCCCGACGGGCGGTGCTCGCCCTGCGGCACGGCGCTGGCCGATAAGCTGCGGCTGGGCCACGCCCTGGCGGCCGTGGAGTGCGGGGCGCTGGCGGCGGGGGCGGCGGCGCTGAGAGGGATCGCAGGAAGCAACCATCGGAATGGTGCCATGACCTGGCAGGAGGAATGTGAATGAAAAACAAGAAACTACAACTGGCCGCCCTGGGAACGCTGCTGGTCTTGGTTATCGCCGCAGGCGCGTGGCTGGTGCTGCGCGCGCCGGGGGAGAGCGCCCCGGACGTCCCTCCGGCAGGCAGCGGCGGTATCCACACGAGCATGGAGTTCCAGCCCTTTGACATTTCCGGCTTCATGCCCTCCGCCTACCGCCCGGTGCGGCAGGCGGAGGAGGATTTCCTGCCGCAAAAAGCGTCCGCTGAACCCATGGGGGGAATCTTCCTTTTTGAGAACCAGCCCTGTGTGTTTTCCTACCGTCAGGAAAAGCCGGGGGAGGATTTTTCCGTGGATGTGGTGTCCATGGCCTCGGGAGAGGTTCTGCGCACCTACGGCCCCGGGGAATTTTATGAGGGAACCCGTTTCGATACCCTGGCCTTTGACCAGGAGGGGACGCTGTGGTGCGCGTATTACGAGTATGATAGGGAGCGCGTGACCCTGGCCCCCTGCCGGGAGGGGGTGACGGAGGGCGATGTGTTCTCTTTTGAATCCGGTCAGAAGCCTACGGCCATGGCGGTCCGGGACGGTCGCTTTGTGCTCTCCATCTATCACACAGCAACTCAACTGGTAGACACGTCCTCCGGGACGGCGGAGGTGGCAGACACCTGGGAAAACATCATATCCTTCTGCTTTGACGAGGATGGGGGCCTGTATCTTTTGGAACGGGGGCCTGCCCCTGATTACGACCTGTTCTTAATCAAGTATTCGCCGGAGGAGAGAAAAGCGGTGTGCCGGTTCTCCCTGGACAGTTTCGAGCTCCATCTTCTTTGGAATAATGTCCGCCCCGCCATGTCCCCCGCCGGCGGCGGGGTCCTCGTCCTGTTGGAAGGCGACCAAAAGCTCTTCTGGATCGACCCGGAAACGGAGGAAGCTCAGCTTCTGGTGAGCTTGAACGACGATGTGGACGGGCTGGACGCCGAGTGGATCGGCTTGAATGGCAACATTTCCTGCGCGATGGACAGCCGGAACCAGCTCTATATCAGTTATTATAACTATGACTTCAGCGACCCGGACAACCGCATTTACTGGCGGAAGCTGTCCGTCCTGGAGCCGGACCGCATCCATGTGGACCCGGCGGACGTGGTGGCGCTGACCATCACCGCGCCCTACAAGGTGGACAGCGTTGACGCCGCAGCCCGCAACTATATGCGGGACCATCCGGAGGTGGAGCTGGTGTGGGACACCCAGTTTATCTCCCGGGAGGAGTTCCAGAAAAACTCCATGGAGTACAAGGACCAAATTGCCCTGCGGGTTATGACAGGGGACGTGGGGGATCTGGTAATGGTGACCGGCTCCGGCCTGGGCACCGAGACCATGACCCAGACCGACGCCTTTGCCGACCTGTCCGGCTATCTGGACGCCTGCCCCTTCCGGGACGAGCTGCCGGACAACCTGCTGGACCCCCTGCGGGGGGCGGACGGCTCCATCCGGGGACTGCCCCTGGCGGTGCTGCCCACCTACTATGTCTGGAACCAGGAGCTGCTGGACGAGCTGGACATCGATCCGTATACGGTCACCTGGTCCCAGCTGCTGAACCTGGCGCTGGAGTGGAAGGAGCAGGGCACGGACCTCTCTTTGGAGATATCTGACGCTGGAATTGGAATGTACGGCTCTCAGGAACAGATTTTTGACGACATTCTGCTGGCCAACCTGTACGATCTTCCCCAGGCCAACGGCAGCGTCCGGCTGGACCAGCCCTACCTGCGCCGGCTTCTGGAGAAGTTCAAGGCGCTGTGCGGCAGCACCCAGCTGCTCCGCTCTGACGGCGACGCCTCCAAAGCCCTGATCGTCAACGGTGGATACGGCAGCGACTCCACTGCAAATGACCGGGTACACCGCATTGAGATGGCGGCAAATAACCAAGGCATCTCTTTGCAGGCGGCCCCGTACCCCCTGGGGGAGATCAGCGAGAAGCGGCAGGGCTACGCCTTCTGCTGGGCCATTTCCTCGCGCTCCAAAAACCAGGAGGCGGCGTGGGAATTTCTGCAATATCTGGCCGGCAGCGGCGGGATGACCGAAGAGAGCAGGTATACATATACCCGGGACACCCTGACCGCCAACACCGCGGCGCAGGAGCGGTGGCTTGAATTTTATAAGCGGATATGGAACAGCTATGGGTCAGGAATAGACGTGGAACAAATGGAGGTGTACTTCCGGCAGATACAGGACGCCATGGGCGTGCCCTACGCCCGCTTTGACCAGATCACCGGGTGGTACCCCGCCGTGGCCGAGCCGCTGTCGCAGTACGTCACCGGCGAACTCACCCTGGATGAGGCCATGGAGCAGGCAGACAGCAGCTGGGCGCGGTTTTTGATGGAGTAAACCTCCCATATACTTGCAGAGAAGTGTAAAATCACAGCCACATCAACTCGTTCCGCATGCGCACCGACGGTTACCGCCAAGCTATGGAGGACAACGGCATCTCCCCCCAGAAAGCCTACGAGTTCTCGTCCCCCTCGGAGGACTCCGGCACGCTCTTCCGCCTGTCCGAGGAGATGATCAAAAACTCCGGCGTACCCGACGCAATCTTCTGCGTCAACTGGTTCCGCACCATTGGCGTCTATGGCGCGGCAAAGAAGCTGGGTATCCGCTTATTGAACGGGATTCCGTTGCGGACAAAACCGCCGCCGCGCAACAGTAACGCTCCAGGCCGAAAACCATTCAGGGCCCGGAACCCATATGGGTTCCGGGCCCTGAATTATGCGCGGGAAAATCCCGCCGGTCCGTCCCGCCGGCAATTCGCAACCGCCTACCGCCGCAGGGCGGACAGCCGTTCCGCGCCCCGCTGCACCGCCTCCAGCAGCTCCTCCCGGTGTTCGCCGCTGAACCTGATCTGCGGCGCCACAATATTGATGGCCGCGATGATAGTCCCCTGGGCGTTGCGAATGGGGCTGCCCACGCTGTATACCCCCTGCTCCATTTCCGCCATGTTGAAGGCATAGCCTTGCTGGCGGGCCGTATGGATTTCCTCCAAAAATTCCTCCTGGGAGCGAATCGTCGCCTGGGTATAGCGGGTGGCGCACTGATGGAAAATCCCAACCAGCACATCATCATCGTACTCGCATACCAGGCACTTTCCCGCCGAAGAGGCGGTGATGGGGATCATGCTCCCCACCGGCAGGTCCACCCGCAGCGAATGGGCGGTAGACAGTACCCGGGCCGCCAAAATAGCGGTGCTCATGCCATACATATAGTGGAGGTTGATCAGCTCGCCGCACTGACGCTCCAGCTCCGCCCCCACCAGCATAAAGTCGGATATGAGCCGGTCCCCCTTCAGCAGGTTTCCGCTTAATCCCACCAGGCGGTTGGTGAGGGAATATTTACTTCCGCCGCCGCTCTTCTCCACCCACTGGTGGTAAATCAGGGTCTGCAAAATGGGGTAGACCGTCCCTTTGTTCAACCCTAACTGCTGGGCAATCTCAGTAACGCCGTAGGCGCCGGTAGGAGACTGGGCCATGAATTCGATGATCCTTACCACCTTATCTGCGGCCGGTACAATTTTATATTCCATTTTCTCACTCCCTATAATGTTTTTTATAGAAAACATTATAGGGAGTTCTTACACAAAAGTCAAGCGTCAATTTAGGTATATATACAGAATTTTTCAAATAGTATTGCATTTTTTATAGAAAGTCTGTAATATTCGTTTAACTAGAAAACTCCGTTTGTTTTCTATAAAAAACGCACAGGAGATGAGAAGCTTTGAGCAATCAAAAGGTTGGACTGGTCAGCTACGGTATCTCGGCGCCCTACTACCGCCTGGCAGTAGATGAAATCATCGAGCTGTGGATGAACAGTTCCCTGGACACCATCAAAGTGTCCCAAGGCGTCCTGGAGCGCGGCGTACTAAGCCAGGACGAGGACGGCAATACCCTGGCGGTGGCCGCAGTTAAGGAATCCTTTAAACGCATGGGGGACACCGGCAAGGTACAGGCCCTCTATTATGGAACCTGCACCAACCCCTATGACTCCCGCCCCTCCAGCACCATGATCCTGGAGGCATTGGGCCTGCCCTACCGCACCAAGTGCTGCGATTTGCAGTTTTCCATGAAATCCGGCACCGCAGCCCTGATTCACGCCGCCGCCATGGTCCAGGCGGGCCTTGCCCAACAGGCCGTCGCCATCGGGGCGGACACCGTGAACCGCCACACCGCCCCCGGCGACCTGGTGGAGCCCTACGCTTCAGCGGCGGCCGGGGCCCTGGTGGTAGGTACGCAAGACCTGGCCGCAACCATTGACGGCATGGAATCCTACTCCAGCGACCTGTCCGACGGCTTCCGCGTGGAAGGGGAGCGGTACCTGCGCACAGGGATGCTGCTGGGCTCGGCAAAAAACGAGGTTGGCCTGGACGCCCACACCAAAGTGGCAGTTGAAGCCCTCCTCCAGAAATTGGACGCAAAGCTGTCGGACTTCCACTATGTGGTGTTCCAGCAGAACACGCCGGGAACGGCCCGGCACTGCGCCAAGCTGCTGGGCGCCGCCGACAGCCAGTATAAGCCCGCCATTTATGCCGACCGGCTGGGCGACACCGGATCGGCAGCCCCCTTTGTGGGGCTCGCCAAAGTGCTGGATCAGGCCAAGGCCGGCGAGCGAATCCTCCTGTGTGCCTATGGCTATGGCGCCGGGGCCGACGCCATAGCCCTCACTGTCACGCCGGAACTGGAAAAGATCCGCGCGGGCGCCAGGAGCGTGGATCAATGGCTGGAACGCAAGGAGATGGTGGACTACAAAAAGGCTATGAAGCTGGAGTACAAATATCTGCGCCATTCCTACCCGCTCAACGCGTACCTGTAAGGAGGGAACAATATGTCTGAATTCAAGCATAAGGTCGCCATTGTGGGGATTGGCTCCACCGCCCGGCCGGGAAATATCCACCCCACAAAAACCTGGAAGGACCTGGTGGCGGATGCGGCCTATGAGGCAATTGAAGACGCCAAAGGTATGTCCCCCCGTGATATTGACGGCGCCGTAATCGCCTATCACGGCGAGGGCGTCAATGAGCAGGGCGGCATCGGCGGCAGCGTAGCCGACCTTTTGGGCATCGCCCCCGCGCCCGTTTTCCCCCACTGCATGAACTGCGCCGGCGGAGCCGTCGCCCTGAATACGGGCTGGGATATGGTTGCCTCGGGCAAATACAAGCGGGTTCTGGTGATGGGCTTCGACAAGGAAGGCGACAATATCAACTACACCGAGAACATCAACATCAGCTTTGACACCGAGTACGACTATGTATTTGGCTTCCGCCACCGGGACGGCTTTGAGCTGATGAGCAACTACTATATGCAGCACTACGGCTACACGGACTATAAAGCGTATGGCGCCCACTCCTGGCAGTGCCACTGGTATGGCCGCCGCAACCCGAAGGCCACCACTTACGGCAAGCCCATGCCCGCCCGGGAGTCCCTGGAACACCCCGGTTCCTGCTACAGCATTATGGGCGAGGGCTGCGCCGCCGCCGTCCTGGTGCCCGCCGAGGACGCCCGCCTCTACACAGACAAGCCCGTGTATCTGGACGGCATCGCCCTCGCTACCACCTCCCACTACATTGCCCACCGCATCGGCGAGCCCCCCATGGGCCCCGCCTTCCCCGCAGGCCTTGTGAGGGAGGAAACCTACGGCCAATCGGTGGCGCTGATTGCCGCCGCCCGGAAGGCCTATGAAATGGCCCGGATCACCGCAAAGGATATCGACCTGGCCCAAGTCTACGACCTGTGCGCCGGGGCCTTCTGGCAGGTGGAGGACCTGGGGATTGCGGAGTTCGGCAAGGGCGCCCAGTTCTTCATTGACGGCGGCGCCGCCGTGGACGGAAGGTGCCCCATCAACACCTACGGCGGAAATATCGCCTACGGCCACGCCTCCGGCGCCGACGGCCTGAACCAGGTGGTGGAAAATGTCATCCAGCTCCGGGGCGACGCCGGAGAACGGCAGGTGAAGGACGCCAAATGTGCCGTGGCTTCCTGCGTGGGCAGCGCTTACGCCCATCTGACAGTTGCGGTCCTTACCAACGGCAAATTCCAACGCGGAGAGGAGGTGTAACATCATGAGCGAGTTTCAGGAGCAGATTTACCGCCATACCACAGCGAGCGCGACCCGGAGCTGGCGTGAACGCCGGGGCCGCTATCTGCTGGAAGGGACCCGGTGCAAAAAGTGCGGCGCCATCCATTTCCCGCGCCGCACAGTGTGCTCTACCTGCAACAGCCGGGAACTGGAGCCCTGCCGCCACCCTGCCACCGGCGTAATTCTGGAGGCCAATATCTGCTGGCAGGCCACCGGCGTCCACTTTGGCTACGGCGAGAACATTCCCCGCATTTCCACTGTCATCCAGCTGGACGATGGGGTGTGCGTTCTGGCCGAGGTCACCGAAACCCCTGTCGAACAGATCGTTCCCGGCGCGCGGGTGGAGATGGTCCTGCGCAAACTCCATCGGGAGGGCAACTCCACCTGGATGTACGGCTACAAGTTTGTGGTGGTAAGTTAAGGGCAGGATAAAGAGAGCGCCCCCATATCGGCCATGGTGCGAACATGGCCGGAGGCGCTCCCTGTTGCCAAGCAACACACTTATTGTACCACACCCGTATGGAAAATCAATCAAAAAAGATTTTCCGCTTTCTCCTCCCGGTATACAGACAGTCCCACATTGAGAAAGGAGAATCCCTGTGGAAAACAAAAAGCAACCCGGCGGTTGGATTACCACGCTCAGCAGCTGGAGCCAGCGTTTTATCCCCGACGCGTTCCCGTTGGTTTTGATCCTGACCCTGCTGGTGGCCGTCCTGGCCCTGGTCTTTACCGAATCCACCCCCCTGTCCGTCCTGCAAAACTGGTACGACGGCTTTTGGTCCATGCTGAGCTTTACCATCAACATCGTCATGCTCATGTTCACCGGCTTCCTTGTGGCCAACTCCAAGCCGGTAAACAAGCTGCTGCTCAAGCTGGCAAAAATCCCCAACAGCACCAGCGCCGCCGTCCTTCTTTTCATGATCGTATCTATCATCCTCTTCTATATCCATTTTGCCCTGGGCATGGCGGCCGCCATTCTTTTCGGCAAAGCCATGATTGTGGAGCAGGACAAAAAGGGCAACAAGCTGCCCATTTCCCTCATTGCGGCCGCCGGCGGCTTCTGCATCGTATTCCAGGCCGGCCCCACCGCCAGCGCCCCCCTTACCGTCTCCTCCGCCGGGCACTTCATGGAGGAGGCCATCGGCATAATCCCCCTGACCGAAACCAGCATGGCCCTCCCCGTTATCCTGATGAACGTGGTCATGGCGGCCATCTTCATCCTGGTGTTTCCCCGGCTGGCCGGCAAGCTGTCATTGGGCGAGCGGGACGAGGCCGACCAGGAGGTCCTGGCCCGGTTCCAGGCCGACGTAGCCGCCGTCCAGGCCGATGAAGCCCCCTCCATGTCCAACTTTGCCGAGTGGATGGACAACTTCTGGGGCTTCCAGGTGTTCATCGGGGTCTGCGGGCTGGTCATGGTCATAATCAGCATTGTCAAAGGCGGCTTGACCCAGTTGGGGTTTGGCTCTGTAAATATGCTGTTTTTCATGCTGGCCCTGATTCTGCACCGCACCCCCGCCAATCTGACCAAGGCCGCCCGCGAGGGCATCACCAGCGTCAGCGGCGTGGTATTGCAGTTCCCCTTCTACGCCGGCATTTTCGGCATTCTGTCCTACAGCGGCCTGGGCGTGGTCATCACCGGCTTCTTCACCTCCATCGCCAGCGGCCGGCTCTTCACCGCCGTAGTGCTCTGGTTCTCCGGCCTGCTCAACATGCTGGTGCCCTCCGGCGGCTCCCAGTTCATTGTGGAGGCGCCCTATATCATCCCCGCCGGCATGGAGCTGGGTGTTGATCCGGCCAAAATTGTCAACGCGTTCACCTGCGGCGACCTTCTCACCAACCTGATCCAGCCCTTCTGGGCCATCCCGGTGCTGGGCGCTTACGGCATCAAATTCCGTAAGATCTTCCCCTATTGCCTGGTGGCCTTCGGCATCGCTTTTGTGGTGCTGAGCGGGTTCTTCCTCTTGTTCATGTATTGAGGGCGTGAAACATTCGGGATGGGGGCCCACCCAGGGCCTCCATCCCCTTTTTAAGGAGCTGCATATGAAGAATAAAACATTTTGGGGCCGAAAGCCTGTAATTGGCATCGCGCTGTCCGCCGCCGCGATGCTCCTGTTTGGCCTATTGCAGGTCCCCAGCGGGCTCACCCGCGAGGGGCTCCTTTCGGTAGGCCTATTCCTCAGCGCCATCATCCTCTGGGTCACCGAGGCCTTTCCCATCTGCGTCTCCGCCATCGGCCTTATTGTCCTGATGCCCCTTTTCAACATTATGAGCTACAACGACGCCATGGGCAGGTTTGGCGCGGGCACTGTGCTTTTCATCATGGCCACCGGGGGCATTATCACCCTGACCCGCACAACCATCCCCCTGCGGATCACCGCCAATATCCTGCGGCTCACAAAGGGGGACGCGCGGCTCATTATCCTGGGCTTTTCGCTGGCAGGGGCGCTGCTTTCAGGTATCATGAGCAGTCTGGCCACCTGCGCGCTGTTTTTCGGCATTGTGAACACCATGCTGAAAACCGCCGGCTGTGAGCCCGGCCAGTCCCAGCTTGGCAAAGCGCTGATGATTGCCCTGCCCGTGTGCTGCGGCATCGGCGGCTTCCTCACCCCCGCCGGAACCCCGGGCAATATTTTGATGATGGAACTGATGGAGGGCTACGGCATTCACATGACCTTCGCGCAGTGGACCGCCATCGGTATGCCCATCGGCCTTTTGGCCGTCCTGGCGGCTGCCCTGTGGCTGCCGGTGGTCTTTCGCCCTGAAGGCGTATCCCCCCAGTCCAAGGACGCCATCTTCCAGCAGTACGACAAGCTGGGCCAGTGGACGGCCTGCGAGAAAAAAACAGTGGCTGTTATTCTCGGTATGCTGGCGTGCTGGTTCGCCGGGAGCTGGGTCCCTTTCCTGAACACCACCACCGTGGCCGTGCTGGGTATGGTGGCCATGTTCCTGCCCGGCGTGGACCTGATAGACTGGAAAACCTTCCAGCGGGAAAGCGACTGGAACCTGGTGTTCATTATGGGCACCGCCAGCATCCTGGTCGGCGGCGTCAGCCAGACCGGCGCAATGGAGTGGCTGGTCGCCCGGGCCTTCGCCGGGCTGGGCAGTCTGCCCCCGGCGCTTATGTGGATTCTGATCTCCGCCTTGGTTTGCATACTCCGGGCCTTTATCCCTACCACCACCGCCGTCATCGCCCTGTTTGCCCCCATGCTCTATTCAATCGCTTCCATGACAGGGGCCAATCCGGCGGCCATGCTGATGATCCCGGCATTTTGGGCGCCGGCGGCTATGCTCATGCTCTACACCGAGCCCATTTTCCTCATTACCTTTGGCGAGGGATACTATACCGAGGGGGATCTGTTGAAATTCGGCTGGCTCCCCTCGCTGGCCATGGCGGTGGTTACCGCTTTGGTTTTCCCTGCCCTGCTCTCCGCTTTGGGCTTCTAAGAGCCTGTTTAAAATCTCTTAAAACGCCATTTGCCAGATCTTTTCCCGCCATACTTCGTTGGGATTTCTTGAAATAAACACAATTATTCCTGCGAAATCCCGCCTCGCCTGACGGGAAAATCTCTTGTCAGCTGGCATTTTCGAGATATTAAACAGGCTCTAAGGCCGATGAGCGCAAATGTCCGGCTGATCCTGCACTACATTTTTATCCCCCTGGGATGTGCAAGAGGACGGCCCCCGCCCGCCGGGGCCGTCCTCTTGTGTTCAGCCGGAAGCTGTACACATGGGGGGCGTCAAAAAAATTTTTAGATACTAGCAGTTGCAATCCTCCAAGCTTTACAATAGATGGGTCAAGCGCACCGGCTGCCCTGCGTGCCGGGGGGAAGCGGGCATCCCCTCACGTTCCCCCTTCCGGCAGGCCATAGGACACCAGTTTTTCGTAGTTTTTAAAAAACAGGTAATAACCGCCGATGTTGTGCTGTACGTCGTCAATCCGAACCCGGTATCCGTCGTGCCGCACCATGAACGTGTTCAAAATCCGCTTCGGATTCTTCATGTACATGGCATATTCAGGATAAAAATACCCGTTCAACTGCCGGTTCGCCCGGGTGGAAATGGTCTCCAGGAACATCCGCAGGTCAAAATCATCAACGGCAATTCCATGCTCCACAGCCCGGTCGTATACCTCAAACGTGGCCATCAGCATCTCCAGATAGGTGTGGTAGGTCGTGTCCCGCTCATAGATTACCTGTAGATTCTTTTGGGCGTTTGCCAGGGCAAAGGCATAATATTCCTCGTTATCCGTGATATGCTTGGTAATCTCATTCATGCTGTACGCCACCCAGTGGTCTTTGTGCCGGGTGTAATCCGCCTCAATAAAGTGGGCCACGGCGCTTTTCGCGGCCTCCAGCCAGATCGGTTCTCCGGTAAGGCTATACAAGCGGCACAGGGCAAAGGTGGCCTCGCCGTCGTAGTAGACGATGCGGTACTCCTCCTTGCGGGTGAAGTCGCCGTTTAAAACATGATAATATTCGCCGGAATCCTGATCCAACATGGACAGAATCCCTCTGCCCAGCGCGCGGCAGACATCCCTGTAATTTTCATTTTGAAATACGTCCATGTACTCGGTCAGCGCCACCACCGCCACGCCGCAGCCCCCCAGCTTGATCTCGTCGGACCTTTCCTCGTAGATGTAAGCCCGTCCCTGAGAGTCGTAGACGGCATAGTCAAGCATGAAGCCGATGGCCCGCTCAATTTTCTCCGCCAGCTCCCCGTCCGGCGCCAGCCGGTAGCGGCAGACCAGCGACCATAGAGTGCTGGCATGGCGGACTATGTTGTAATTGTCGATGTCGTTGTCAAAGCGGGGATACATCCCATAGATGAAGGAGCCGTCCTCCTGCACCTGGTCCTCCAAAAACGCGGAGGCATTCATGATAAGCTCTTTGGCATAGTCGGCGTCAACCGTCACCGAGCGCCGCCCGTAGTCCAGCCCATCGGCGTTCAGCGCCCAAACGGCGCTGTTTTCGTCGCATAGCCAGCCCTTGCATTGAAACAGGGTATACGCATCCGGCAAACGCTCCACCGGCGTCCGGCCCGCCTTTTTCAGATAGGTATTCAGGTACGAAAAATCCAGCCCGCCGTTTTCGTAGTCATAGATTTTCGCCCCGTTCAGCTCTGCCTCCAACAGCGCGGTCTCGTACCTGGCGTCAAGGGCGATGCCATAGCGGAAAAACTCGCTGCGCGCCCGCAAAACCTCCTTATTCAGCTCCGCCGCATCCAGAATCCGGGAGGTATACACTATGTCGGCCTTGACCCATACCGGATCATAATTGCCGCCGTCCAAAAACGCTTCCGCCTTCTCCCCGACGGCGTCCCACGCGGAGCGCAGGCTGGCCCCCGTCGCGCAAAGCACACTGGCCCGTTCCTCCGTGTTGCTCAGGGAGAGAAACACGGCGTATCCGGCCTGCCCGCCGGCCGGGCTTTTGCCAAGGTCCGTCCCGTCCCGGAAAACCTCGGCCTCCAGCAGAGCCAGCTTCTCCCGGCATATGGCCACGTTCGGCGCCGTCCGCCCGCGGAAGATGGCCAACAGGCAGATTGCCGCGATCAGGAGCGCCCCCGCCCCGCCTAAAAGGAACGGCAGCCCAATCCGTCTTTTCGGCGGGGTGCTTTTGCCGGACTTTTTCTTTCGTTTGCTCATGGCATCTCTCTCCATTTCAGAACTCTGATAAAATGTGCGGCCCGGGAGACCGGGCCGCACTTGCGTTATGGGTGGAACCACTGCTGGGATTTACGCAGAATTACGCCGCGGCATCCAGTTCCAGGCCGAAGAACTCGGCCAGCACCTCGTCGGCATTATCCAGAATCTCCTCCGCCACTTTGTCCGCCATGGCGCTCAGTTCAGGCATCTCAATGCCCGCGTATTGGGCGTAGCGCTCCAGGAACGCCCGGGCCTGCGCCACGGTAATCAGGTCGTCGGGGGCAAACTCGTTGTTGGCGGTTCCCTTGGCAATGCCGTTGGCCTGGGCCCAACCGATGGCCTGGGAGTATTCGTGATCCTCGCCCACGTCATCAAAGGTGGACGCCTCGCCCTCGGGGCTGCCGGCCTGGACGTAGAGGTAATTCACGAACTCCGCCCGGGTCATCAGCCCAGCCAGAGGCACATCCACGTCGTCAATCTCGACCTCGTCGTCCCCGCCAACCAGACCGCCCAGGGGGATGTCGGGATCGTAAATGATCGGATAGTTATAATCGCCGTCTGCGTCACCGTCCGCATCGCCATCAGCGTCACCGTCCGCGTCGCCATCGGCATCACCGTCAGCGTCACCGTCGGCGTCGCCATCGGCATCACCGTCAGCGTCGCCATCAGCATCACCGTCCGCGTCGCCATCGGCATCACCGTCGGCGTCGCCATCGGCATCGCCGTCAGCGTCACCGTCGGCATCACCGTCGGCGTCGCCATCGGCGTCACCGTCCGCGTCGCCGTCGGCATCGCCATCAGCATCACCGTCCGCGTCGCCATCAGCATCACCGTCTGCGTCGCCATCAGCGTCGCCGTCGGCATCACCGTCTGCGTCGCCATCGGCATCAC
>CATABD010000019.1 GCA_949494735.1 uncultured Oscillospiraceae bacterium | reverse complement strand
AGCGGGCATACAAGCCCATTGTGGCCTCTATCGGCTGTCCCGAGGCCCGGTTCCACGACCTGCGGCACCCTTATGTCAAGCCTACGACAAAGAATTTTTATTCTTTCTATTGAATTTATATTCAGACAGCTTTTGTCAAGGGCAAAAAGGGACAGCAGGACTTTATTGCCCCGCTGTCCCATTCCTTTTATTTCGGAAAGTTCATTAAACCCCGCACCAAATTGGTCACTTTCTGGCAGGAGTTAATATCATTGCCAAGATGGGAAAGGTCTCCGTATTTCCGTGTACCGTCTGCGTTCTTCTCCGCTGCCAAGTCGCTCCTCCAATTGCGCAGTGATTCGATCCATTGGTCAAAATATTTGAGTGGGTCACCTGACCAATCCTCCACGGTCCAAAGGCTCTTGAGACCAGAATAACCACTCAAACGGGTTTCCGTCCCCAGCAATCCACGTGAAAGGAATGGAGGATTGCCATAATACACAACATTCCCGCCGTCATCCATGTAGCCAAGAGGCACCGTGCGGAGATCTGCTCTGGTACACATAAAGTCGGACTCAGTGATCATTCCCGCATCTCTTAACTCCCGGCATAGGTTCGTCCATTCGTCTTGAGTGATGTTGTCCTGTCCGGCATTCATACGATCCAGCACGTCTTTGGAAGCGGTGGAAAGCTGGTCGTATGCAGCCCTCAATGTAGGGTCCTTTGTTGGATCGGTCAGTGCCATGGTGTCAGCCACCTTCTCCATGCGGGCAGCATAAGCGACAGAACAGGACACTTCCATTTCCACACCAGCATCTTCAATTTTCTGTTGTCTTTTGTCGATAAAATTTTGATAGATGCCCAGCAGTTCCCTTGCGCTGATTTGATTAGCCGAATCAAACATTTGTGATATGGTCATCCGATTGATTTTGTCCATATAGTTTTGCTTTTGCGTGACATCCCCAGTGTCTACGCCGTAGGGGATTACTGGCCTGCTGCTGCCGCCAAACTGGAAGGAAATCTCACCCGCACTCCGCAGATGACCCCACAAAGCACACATCTCTGCATAGGACGCCTTTTTTGGGTCAATGTCATTGATGTGGCAGGTAAAGTCATACTCTCCGCTGCTGGCCTCACCCCGGATACGCACAATGGGGTCCTCCGCTGTGGAATCAGCGGTATACTCCACATAGACGGATTGAGTGCCCGGCCCACCGGAAAAAATGGTGTTTTCCCGGGGCAGATACAGGTGGATTGACGCTTGGACCGTTTGTTGCGCATCGGACAGCAGGTCTTTGAACGACGAAGCCCCCGCTTTTTTTGAGCAATCCATCATTCGCACCATGCGCATAGGAAAACTCGACATTCTGCCGATATCCATAAAATACCCCCCTGCCTTTTGGAACAATTTGATTCAAGCATGACCCAGTGTGTCATGTGCTTGCTCAACCCATTTTATAACTACGCAAATTATTTGTCAATGAAAAGTTTATTTTATTTAAGAATTATTTACAGTATGATATTGTGCGCATTCCACACTTGTGCTATAATCAACTCTACTGATTGCTGAAAGCGGGGGCACAATATGGAAGAAAACTTGAAAAAGGCCCTGGCAGAAATGTTGGTTTTGGCGTTGCTCTATGAGCGAGACCACTACGCTCTGGAGCTTTCCGCTGCGATTTCGGAACGCAGCGGCGGCGCAATCACAATTACATTTCCCTACGCGATTTTATACCGTATAATTGAACAGCAGTACATTCAGGAACTTCCAAAGCGCATTGCTCCAGACGGACGGCGGCGGCAGTATTTCGGAATCACAGAAGATGGCCGCGCTTATTTTCGAGAACTCTGGCACACATATCAGACCTTTGCTGCCGGAGTGGAGCGGTTGGTGGACAGTATACTGCCGTTTGAGAAGGGGGAATCGCTCCAATGAAAGAACAATATCTTCAATCCGTGCGTAAGCTGTTGGACTGTCCACGCGAAGAAAAAGAGCGCCTGCTATCACGGTTGGACCGTGCGTTGACCGCCTATTTAGAAGATTTCCCAGAGGCTGGCAATACGGACCTCGCTGCCAACTTCGGCACACCGGACGAGTGTGTGGTACGTCTGTTGGAGGAATGTGCACCGGCAACGATTGCAGCGCAGCGGCAGAAAAAGGTCCACCGCCAACGCATTTTAACAGTGACTTTGGCATTACTGCTGGCCGCAGCACTGTGCTTTGCGGGTTACCTTTGGTCCAATGGGGGGCTGGTAATCATTCAATCCGGTCGCGATGTGCCGGACGCTCTACGTAACTTACCTCAGGGCCAAGTTACATATAATTATATTGATTAGAGAGACATATCAATAAATTTGTATCCATCCAAAAGTGTAGTTGATTATATTAATGAGGCGGTTCAACATACGTGGCAAGCAATGAGCGGCGATATCCTTTTGGATATTGCCGCTCGCTTGTTGGGGTTCCCCCAACCCCCGGACTGGCCACTTCCGCGTCCAGTCGAACACGCCTTCGGCGTGGCTCCATGCTTCGCATGACCAGCAGGGAAAGAGTGACCCGGCAACGTCATGAGGGGATAGCCGCAAAACGGCGCAAGCGGCCTGGAGCGGTGACAAGTCAGCGATTCAGGTTGCGCCTCGCAGAGCGCACGGATACATTGCCTGCGGCAATGTATCCGTGCGCTGTTCCCACTGGTGCTCGGGAGGGAACAGCTTAATCAGGCGCATAAGGCACACAGGCTAACCCGCGCCGGTCTATCTGAGCAGTTCCCACGGGGCAACCCCCAGTACAAGGTTCGCCGGCCTGTCCCCTGCTGGTAAAAAGTACCCAGCCGGGACGCTGTACGCACCCGGCTGGATAGTTATACATTGCTTTTGTCTTTTATAGGACACCTCACTTTTTGACATTCCTCGTTATGCCTATTTTTGCGGGGCAAATAAATGGAAAAAGAATAAGGACAAATCCGAAACCCGTTGCGGCACAAGGGCTTTCCGATTTGTCTCTATTATGACATAAGGGCACTCCTACGCCGTGGCCTCCATCCGTTCCGGGGACGATATCAAGACGGTGCAAGGCAATCTCGGCCACGCCACCGCCGCCTTTACCCTGGACGTGTACGGGCACGTCACTGACCAAATGAAACAGGAGAGCGCCCGCCGCATGGAGAGTTACATCAAGGACGTTTTGGGCCAATAAGGGAAAACATAAGGGAAAAAACCATAGAAAAAACCCGCTATCCCTTGCGGGACAACGGGTTTCAGTGGAGCTGCTATCCAGATTTGAACTGGAGACCTCATCCTTGCCAATTCTTCCCAGGTTGTTTTCCTTTACCGTTCCTTGTCCTATCTTATTGCCCGGAGCCGTTGCAGCGCAATGGTTCCGGGCGCATCCATCATTTAGCTTGACGCACCTTGCTGTACTTCTTTGCATACCCATTTTTGGTGCCCGTATGGGTTTTGTATGGGTTTCAAGTTTGTTTTAAACTGGCACAGTTTAGAATATTCTCAAATAGAACATTACTCCCCAATGTAGCGTGCTATGGGCTTTAACTGCTCCGCCGATAGGTCACTATATGCCGTAGATAACAATTTTATCTCACTCTGGTCTACCGTCTTAACATAGGGCTTGATTATTTCAATCTCTTCAAAAGATAGGCCATATCGCAACATCCATATTTCCTTCTCATCATCTGTTCCGTATTTGAAAAATTGTGCAAGGCGAATGGCCCGGCTATCACCAGTTTTCTTATAGCATTGCTCAAATACTGCATAAAATATGTCGCTCAACTTGAAACTTATGAGTTTGTCAAGATAATCATATGTATCAAACACAATCATATCATAGTCGATCTCTCTCGCTTTTGTTCCTTGAGGATACAGAGAAAAGTTTCGCAATTCCCTGTCAGGTATTTCAGCATAGCCACGGACAAACCTTGCCATCAGTCGATTTGCTTGTGCCCGGATGGACTGACGCATGGATTCCGAGCCCGCCATCCTATACCGTTTAGCCAAGTCTCGTCTCTCAGGTATTCTCGCGATGTAGGCATATCGATACCAGCATATGTTTTTAAAACTTCGTCCATGGATCTTCCACAGCAAAATTTTAATTGCTGTGTTTAAAACACTTTCTTCCCCATCTGAAAGCGATCTCCCAAGATGGCATCTATAAAGTATCCTAAAATATCCATATAGCTGTAGCTTATAGTCTAAATCTGCATTTATCTCTCTCAGTGAAACCAACCTGTCTCCACGAAACAATGCATCCAGTGTTTTTACTGCCAGCTCTGTTATAGCGGAGCTATTCAGCTTCTCAACCTCATTAAGCGTAAGATTATACTCATCAGAAAACGAGTTTGAATTAATCGCCGTTTTAAAATCATTATAGTCAGAATCCTTGTCCTCTGGAGTATCCAGCAGTGAAACATCATCAAGTACTTCTTTATGCATCATAACATCCCGGAAGTCGCTCATATTGCTATATTTAATAATTACACTCCCATAATCAAATTTTGTATGCAGTGTTGACCGCCCGGCTCTTCCTATTAAATTTTTCATAGATAGTGGTTTGCTGGCCTGGAACGTATTAAGATAGACTACGTCAAATGGCATATTAATACCCTGCTCTAAAGTCGAGGTCGCGAAGCAAATCCTACAAAACCCTTTTTGGGTAAAATGCTCAAGAATCAACCTGGCCTGCAGTGGCAAGGAACCATGGTGGGTAACAATTCCCCGTCTCATATTTTCAAGCATTTCAGAGCGATAATATCCTTCTCCTTTGTCATTGGCACCTATGTATTGTTTAAATTGTTCGATTAGCTGTAATGCCTCAGGATCTTTAATGAGTCTGCATTCATTAATGTATACTCGAAATTGTTCAAATACTTTTTTACTATAAATACTGGCCTTCGTCGTATACACTAAAACCGACCCTCCACGACGCAAAGCGTTCAAGACGGGATCAAAGTCACTTTTAATTTTCCTGGTTCCCATTACTGCCGCATCTAATCCAAAATGAAAATAGTCTCCTTTGTCAACCGCAAAGAAAATTTGCCCAACATTTTTTTGATTGTAGGAGATTGAAGCTGAGCATTCCTGGTCAAACCCATTCTTCACTAATTGCGCTTCCGGGTTTACAACAAATGGATGTGCAAATACATACTTAGCGTCAGGAAACGCCTTTTGCGCTCGACGCACAATACTGTCAAAAAAGAGGCCTCGAACACTTTCCTCATCACTCAGCTGCGCTTCGTCAAATAGAAACAGCTCAATATTTAGTTGTTTTTTGTGTTTAAAAAGATCTTTTGCTCTCTCAGGAGTTAAAATGAACACACTTCTTCGAGCTCGTTTTGTATTAATAATGTCAACAAATGTTAGCACATTTACAGATTTGTCAGGAATCAGGCTACAAACTCGGTCATAATACTCATTTATTAAGGCGCGAGAAGGAACAATCATGGCAACATCTTTTTCTGACGACTCAATTAAGTTTCTAAATACAAAAGATTTCCCAGTGCTTGTTGGCGCAGAAAAACTAAAGTTTTTTGACTCATTGATTTGTCGAATTATGCTTGCCTGTACAGGTGTATATTTTTTGTCATATGTTTCAAAAAGGTATTCACCATAGGCATTTAATAGGTGTCCCTTTAATGTCGTTGATGATGGGTTTTTATAGAAAACTCCCATCAATGATAGAACCTCCTCTTGTATTGTAGAAAAAAATTCTGGAGCAAACAGCTTTAAATATGACAAAATTTCAAGCGTTGTTGAAGAAATCGGTCCCTCACTAAATAATGATTCTTGAGCAAATTTATATATCTCCTCAAGATTCTCATGGGCGATTATTTGCTGAATGACATTCTTCATATATTCACCGCCACCAATAACAACTCTTGATATTTGATAAGTTCTTTATAATGTTCATTTCCTTGGATATGTTTGATGATGTCATCTGAAGCTGTACGCTTTGCCGAGAACGCCGCCGCAAAGCCTTTTCTGCCTCTATATGCTGCATTTAGCGCCGTGTCACTGCAAAAATACTCCAAATCTAAGATATCTTTAATGTCTTTTCCTACTTCAACGAAATTTACTATCTGTGCAAGACTGTTTCCAAAAGCATTTCTATCCTTTAGGTATTTTGCTTCGCCAAATATAATAACGTCATCTGTAGTTTGGCTGTGAAAGTCAAAACCTGGATTTCCAGATTTCTTTTTGTTGTATAATTCCGCCAATGGAATGTCCAAATAGTCCAGTTGCTGAATAATGGCTTCTCTTGCAAGTTCAGACACCACATACTCTCCCGCGTCTTGCGAAATAGAGTCCGGATTAGCCGCTAAAAGCTTCTGCTCAATATCGGCAAGCGTTGGTTCAGCCCTCCGCAAAAAGCTCTCACGTGTATAGGCCCTGTCAAATTTACTGATCCATGAACAGTCAAATAGTACGTCAAGTATCTGCCGCAACGTTATTTTTATATCTTCTGGATCAACACGTATGAAAAGAACCCTATTATTTTCAGGTTCACATATTTTTTTGCACTCAAGAATATTCACAAACATCCCTTCCATTCTCGGCATGGTTAACTTAAATCCGCAACATCCACAAGCCTTTATCCGATAGCGTTTCTTAATTTACCTAATATGAACTATATTGGCCTATCACTCTTTTCATATTGACTTTTCTGCTTCCTTAGTGTATCATAAGAATAGAGGGGTTTGCATATTTGTCTTCCCTTCGCCATACAATATGTCAGAAGCGTCCTGCCTTTCTCGAAGCCTTGCGTTCCTACGTGGGGTATTGATGTAGAGAGGGTGGGACGTTTTCTTTTTACCTGGGGACAAACCTCCAATGGCTATAAGGCAACTCCCAGGTTGCGTTCTGATACTCACGCGCTCCTGTAGAAATCCCAATATTGAAATGAGGCAGTATCTCACAAATTCTTTTATTGATGTGTTTATAGAGTTTTTCCTTTGCTATCGTCCGTTTCCCTCTGCACCCGCTCCCCGCCGGCTTTTCCAGGTGCAAGTCGTTTAGGCGAAAATACATCGCCCCCAAAACAATATCTGTGCATTGCAGCAAAACGTGATCATGGGAACACACATCCGCCACATCGCCTTTTCGGATGTGCAGCTTTCCCCCTGTACGTCCACTATTCCAGGTCGATGGCAATCCCCGGACAAACTTCTTAAATTCTTCGCACTTTTCGCGAGTATCCGGCAACTGATCCAAGTAAATCCTTATAAAAATGTCTTCTTCTGCCGCAGGGATATCTTTTATCCCAAAAGCGTGCTTCAAAAACTGATAGTACAGCTTGAAATACTTATCGTCACTATGGCGCACGGCCGAGCTGGTCGGCTGATCCGCATTGTTCCGAAACATGATGCGAACCTTGAGCTTCCCGTCCCGGACAAAATCAAAAAATAAATCCACAATTTCTATGTACCGTTCCAAATACTGCGCGGTCACTTTCGTCCACTTCAATTCACCAAACAGATTCAATTCCTTCTTTTTAGCTTCCAGCGCATCTTCCACAAAGTGCCAGTCTTTTCCGCTTACAATGCAGCCACCGAAAAAGTCGCTAAACTTAGTCCCATTACTGTTTGACTCATCACAATATACAATATATTCCATATGAGCTCCTAACATGGTGTAAACCCGTTTCTGATGCATTTATTTTATACTGTATTGGTTCAGTATGCAAGATGCAATTTGCTCTTGTACACGCCGCCCCTAATTATAGTCAGGGATGACCGTTTGACCCTTGCCACACAGCAATACGCAGATTTAGACAGTCCACTTTAGCGAACCGCCTAAACCTGCGTTTGCCACAGTATCACTCCGCTGCGTTTTTTCTGCTTCTTTTCCTATCCTCTTAGCCGAGGGTAACGCTTTCAGCGAGCTCCGCTCTGTCTATCGTTAAATGCGGAAGCAATGGATGCACTTAATCATTGTCATGCACAATTCCTGATAGAGATCCTCATCGAAGAAACCGTCGCAGATGGAGTGCTTGACCAACAACGGCCTATAACGGGCCAGAATTTCCCCTAATGCTGCTTCGCTGCCACACTGGGCCTGGGTCAAAAGCTCCTCAAAATTCACTTGCTCTCGCCTCGCAGTTCTTTCCGCAATTTCTTTATAATGCGGTGATAGGCCGAGACAACCCCGTTGTACCGCAGGCCCAGGGCCTCGGCAAGCTCATCGTACCCGCGGTCATTCAGCACACGCTCAAACAGGATGAAACGTTCCGGCCCGTCAGGCCGGACAGGGCCTGTAAAAGCGCGCTGTCTTCCATCTGCGACAGGTCCCGGCAGGTTCCGCCAAAATCGGAATTGGACCCATCCGCAAATGCAGTCTCTTGAAAGTCCGTCAGAACTTCATGGACGTTTTGCCGGAGCCGTTTTTGAATGTAGTCGCGCCTTTTGCGCCTCAAAGCAATTTGAAGATAGGCTGTAAAGCGGTTTTGCAGGGCACGATTCCTGCTTTGGTTTTCATATTGCTGTCCCATGGGACAACCTCCTTCATCTGATTTTTTGCAGTCAGATGAAGGAGGCGGCCCCCGGCAGTGTAGGAACGCAAAAAAGCAGCCGGCCTCATACCGAAGTACAAGGCTGGCTGCTGATAGAGCATTGGAAACCATTGGTGCAAGTTTTTATCTTATACGCTTTTATTTTGCCCGCAGATTTGGTCAATCCACTGTGGCCGCCAGAGTATAGAGAATGTCCTCCAAACACCAGCAGCGGTGCTTTTCATCATATGTCCACTTGTCCCGGCAGTCCGCCAGCTCCATGTTTTTGTTCAAAATTGGGATTTACTCCATAGAAATCTTCTCTTTTCAACACAATCTGAAGCAGTTCTTCACAGGCAGCAATAATCTCCGCCAGCTGCTCCCTTGTGGCCGCTTCGTAGTGGATCCCACAGGTAGCGCATACCGTGCCGCCTGCCTTTTTTGACAGGGCTTCCGCAAAGCGGTCGCCCACCACGTCATCCCGGTGCCCCTGCCCCACCCATTTGCTCACGATTTTGCCGTTCCGGGCCACGGTGACACTGCCCACGTGGGGCGCGTCACCGCCCCGGATGGTCACGGACAAATCGGCTCTGCAAGGCAGAACGCTCACCCGGAGGGGCCGTCCCAGCACCTCCCGTTCCAGTTCAAGCGCACCCATGCTCAACCCTCCCAGCGGCGGAAACCGGGGCAGTCCAGTCCGAACTGATCCAGCAGCTTGCCCACGATATGCCGCGTCATGTCCTCCACGCTTTCCGGCCGCTGATAATAGGTAAGCACAGGCGGCAGGATCACCGCCCCCATCCGGCCCAGCTCATAGAGGTTTCGCAGATGGATAGTGGATAGCGGCGCTTCCCGGGCGCACAGCACCAGTTTCCGCCGCTCCTTGAGGCACACATCGGCGGCGCGCAGCAGCAGGTTGTCCGAGTAGCCGGACGCGATGCCCGCCACAGTTTTCATGCTGCACGGCACGATTACCATGCCCATGATTTGAAAACTTCCGCTGGCGATGGACGCGCCGATTTCGTCGTTCTTATGGAACACCCCGGCCAGCGCTCGCAGCTCCTCCACGTCCATGCCGCACTCCTGCCGGAGGGTCAGTTCCGCTCCCCGGCTCACCACCAGGTGCGTCTCAATGCCGGGATGGTGTTCCCGGAGCTGGCGCAGCAGCTCCACGGCGATAGGCGCGCCGCTGGCGCCGCTGACGCCCACGATCAGCCGCTTAGCCATGGAGCCACCTCTCCGGGTCCACGTCCAGAAACGGCACCCGCTGGAAGCGCTCCTTCAAATGGAAGGGCACGGTGCAGTCGAAAATAGTCTTGCAGGACACCCCAATGTCCGAGATAGAGGGTGAATAATCCGGGTTAGAGCTGGGATCCAGGGGGTGGCAGCGCACGCCGGGGATAGTGATGATGTCCCGATCCCCCTGGAAGCGGGTGTTCATGGCCCACAGCACGTCGTTGGGATCGAAAATGTCCACGTCCTCATCCACCAGGATCACGTGCTTCAGCTCCGGGAAAGCGGAGAAAGCCAGCAGCGCCGCCTGCCGCTGTTTCCCCTCGTCGGTGTGGACGGTTTTGCGGCATTGGAGCACCGCCATATACTTGCCGCCGCCCGAGCGGTGGGCGTAGCAGTTGACCACCTTGCCGGGGAGGGCTTTGTCGATCATGCCCAGGATGCTGGCCTCGGTGGGGATGCCCGCCATATTCACGTGCTCCTCGCTGGGGCCGATGCAGGTCTGCATGATGGGGTTCTTGCGGTGGGTGACGGCCTTCACCTTCAGCAGCCAGCACTCATGGGAGGCCGCGCCGTTGTAGCCGGGGAACTCGGGCATGGCGTACCCCGTGTGGGAGTTCTGATCTTCTACCACGTGATTACTCCCCGGCAAAATCTCGCCCTCGATGACATATTCCGCGTTGGCGATAGCGTTTTCGTTGACAGCTACGCACTTCACCAGCTCCACCGGCCGCTGCCGCAGCGCCCCGGCAATGGAAAGCTCGTTGAAGCCCAGGGGCGTGGTGGGGGGCTCAAAACAGGAGAGCACCTCAATGGCCGGGTCTACCCCAATGGAAACAGAGATGGGCAGGGGCTGGCCCAGCTCTGTAGCCCGCTCGGCCATGGCCCCGATGTGGCGGGAACCGGGCTGGAGGAAGATGGACAGCTCATCCTTGCCCTGGATGCACATCCGATGGATGGTCACGTCGGACAGCCCGGTGTCCGGGTGGGTGGCGTAGCACATCCCCAGGGTGATATATGGTCCCGCGTCCACCGGGGTGTTGGTGGGGGCTGGAATCAGCTTGAACAGGTCGAAGTCCGGCTCCTCCGCCCGGTGTACCACCTCCTGGCAGGGGGCGGGGTCGTCCACCACCACGGGCTGGATAGGGTTAGCAGCGCAGGACTGCACCAGGTGGCCCAACTCCTCTTTTTTGCAGCCAAACAGGTTAGCCACCCGCTCCCGGCTGGCCAGCACACCGATGGCCACCGACGCGCCGGGGTGACCCTTCACGTTGTGGAACACCATGGCGGGGCCGTCCACGGTGGTGGGGCGCATGACGGTGCCGCCCGCGCCCACCTTGCGGTACACCCCGGACAGCTCCGCCGCCGGGTCAACCTCCACGTCCGTCTCAATCAGCTGGCCGGGGGTGTCCCGTAGGACGGCCAGCGCGTCCCGCAGGGATAAGATTTCCGTTCGATGCTCCATGCCGTCCACCCGATCATTCAAACGGGAACCGGATGCCGGCCTGCCGGCGCACCTCGGTCATGATTTTGGCGATAGCCAGCGTCTGGGCATGGGTGGCCTCAGCGCATTCCGTCCTGCCTTCCCGCAGGGCCTTCTCATAGGCAATGAACTCATGCTCATACCCGGACACCGGAGGCATACCCCGGAACTGGAGTTGGGACGGAATCGGGATATCCTTCACCACATTTCCCTCCAGACCCAGCACCTGACAGCTGCGGGGATTGGATACGCTGTCCACCCGGATCTTCCCCTTGGCGCCGATGATTTCCGCATACTCCTCATGCTGTTCCCGGGGGATGTCCATGGTCTGCCGGATGTGGACGACAACGCCGTTTTTGTATGTCACCGTGATCCGATCCTCCGCATCCACGCCCGTTTCAAACTTGCGTACCTCAGCGGAGACGGACTCCACCTCCACCCCAAAGTGGTCGGTCATGAAGCCCAACGTGTAGGGCCCGCCGTCCAGCAGACTGCCGCCGCCCAGCTCCAGGCTCTTGACCCGATCCAGGAACAGCACATTGTCCAGCATGACGATATCGCCGCCCGTCAGTTTGCCGATGGTGCCCGCCGTAATCTCCTCGTCAATCGCCTTTCTCACCGGGAGGAAGCTGGGCCACAGCGCTTCGCAGAGGAACAGGCCCTTCTCCTCCGCCAGCGCAATCAGCTCAGCGGCCTGAGTGTCGTTGATGGCAAAGGGTTTCTCTACCAGCACCGCTTTGCCCGCGTTCAGCGCCTGCTTGCACAGATCATAATGGAACGTGTTGGGCACCGCGATGTAGACCAAATCCACAGCCGGGTCGGACATCAGCTCCTCATAGCTGGCACACACCTTCTTCCAGCCGTACTTGGCCGCAAACTCGGTGCAGTCAAAGCCGGGGGCGGTGGCGCAGGCATAGAGTACGATGCTGGGGTCGTCCAGCTGGTTCATAATGTCCGAGGTCCAGCTGGCAATGGTGCCGGTTCCGCAGATTCCGATGTTCATGATTAAACGCTCCTTTTCATTTTGGTTTACAGGTGGGTGTCAAACAGGCCGCAGAATGGATCTACCGGGTTTTGCCCCAGGAAGGGCGCCTCTCCGCACAGCTTTTCCACTACCGCCTCGATGGTGGCCCTTGTGGCCGTGTAGGCGTTGATAAACGTCTGTGCCCGGGGCACGTCCTGCAAATGGTAGGGGTTTGCCAGGGAGACAACCACAGTATCCTCCTCATGGACAAACCGAGGAATTTCCAGGGCGTGTTTGGGGCACCAGTTTACCCGAACAGTGGTTTGGTTAGAGGCGTGGGGGTAGTGCAGTACCGTGAGGGTCAGGCGGTTCCGGGGCAGTTGGGCCGTCCCGTGAAGGTCATCCTGGAACGGGTCGTACTGTTCCACGGCAAAGCCGCGCCGTTCCAGCTCCCCCGTAAACAATGCCCGGATGGAGCCGTCCCAGCATTGGTCGTTCCCAACCACCGCTAACCGAACACTGGGAAATCTTTGGGGCGCGATGGGAAGCAGTCCCGCCTTGTCCTTCACCAGGGTGACGGAGCGGTCCGCACACTCCTTCCGCCACTGTTCGGCAGGAACCGGCTCCGGCGAGACCGGCACGCAAACCTTTGCCTTCAGCGCCAGCACACGGGTCACCGCCTCGTCGATCCGCTCCCGTGTCACAAGGCCGCTGTGAAGCCCCTCCCGCAGATAGGCGATGTCCTCCTCAATGTCTGTAGAGAACACGATCATGTCGCAGCCTGCGGCAAAGCTGGTCGGGATGGCGCGGGAGCGTTCCATGGCCATGGTGTAGCCCCCCATGATGGTAGCGTCGGTGGCGATCACGCCGTTGAAGCCCAGCTCCTCCCGCAGAACCCCGGTGAGCAGCCCCCGGCTCAGCGAGGCCGGGAGGGCGTCCTCCGGGTTCAGCCCAGGGGTGTGTTCTGCCTCCATAGCGGGTTGGCAGATGTGGCCCACCATGATGGACAGCAAGCCCTTTTCAATCATGGCGCGGTAAATCTGCCCATAGCTGGCCCGCCACTCCGCAGCTCTCAGACTGTTGTAGGTGGGGTGGAGGTGCTGGTCCCGGTAGTCTACCCCGTCGCCAGGGAAATGCTTGGCGCAGGCTGCCATGCCCGTTTCTTGGAGCGTTTCCACGTAGGTACAGGCCAGCCGTTCCACCCGCCCCGCATCCGAGCCGTATGTGCGGCAGTTGGTGATGGGGTTGCGGAAGTTCATGTCGATGTCCGCCACCGGGGAAAAAGTCCAGTTGACCGCTGCGGCCTGCCCCTCTGCGGCACAGACCTGGGCAAAATGTGCCGCGTCGCTATCGTCCTGACTGGCGGCGATTTGGAGCTGGTTGGCAAAATAGGTGCCGTCGCTGGCGGCCCCCGCGCCGCCCTCCTCCAGGTTGGCAGCATGGAGCAGGGGGTACTTGGTCAAGGCGTCCAGCCGCTCAAAATGGGCGGCAATCTCCGCCGTGGCACGCACGGGACGGAACAGCACGCCGCCAATCCCCCGTTCCACCAGCCGGTCCAGCTCCTCCGGCGCGCTGGCGTCGCCCAGGACACAGAACAGCTGACGGAGTTTTTCCTCCTCGGTCATGGCGGCCAAGGTGGACTGAACCCAATCCTCCTGCTGCTGGGTGAGATAAAAGGGTTTTGCTTTTAAATCCATATTCATTCCCTCACAATTCCCGGACCACAGATGGGTCGATGTGTTTGATGTCCGCCGCGCCCGTCCTGGACAGACAGGCCCGCAGTTCGTCCGTCATCTCCCGCAGCCGCTGGGCCACAGCGGCAACGCCCCCATCCCGGAACAGCGGGATCATGGGCCGCACGGTGAACACACCGTCCGCCCCCCAGGCCAGGGCTTTGAATACGTCATAGCCCGACACCAGCCCACTGTCCGCCAGGATGGTCAGGCGGTTGCCCACGGCCTTGCGGATCTCCGGCAGCACCTTCAGCGGCGGCACCGTCCACGGGAACATATCTTTGTGGTGGCTCACCACGATCCCGGCCACCCCTGCCTCCGCGCACATCACCGCGTCGCGCACGGATACGATCCCCTTGACAAAAAAGGGAACATCAGAGTGTTTCGCAAATTCCTCCAGGGCGGCCCGACTGGGGGAAGCCAACGGGTTCTCCCCGAACGCGCCGCGGCGGCCCTGTTTGTTGTAAACATGATCCACATCCATGGCAATGGCGCAGGCCCCGGCCTTTTTGTCGTGCTCCATGGCCTCCAGAACGAGATCGCGCTCCGCGAAGGGTTTGACAATTCGGGCGGCGGAAGCGCCAACGGCGATCACCCGCTCCATCTCGTCCCCGGAGCAAAAGCCTGTCCAGATGGCGGTGTTTGCCTGCTTGGCCGCCTGGGCGTAAAGCGGCGCACCGCCAGGCTGGAGGCTGTCATAGTGGGCCATGCCGCCCAGCATGATGGGGGTATCCAGCCTATGGCCAAAGAGGGTACATTCCGTTGTGGCTTCCACGGTGTCTAAAAAGCGCCACTCGATCCCGAACCGATCCAAGTAGGCGCGGGTCAGTTCGTCAGAACTTCCGTTCATTGCCGGTCACCTCCGTTGGTTTCAGGGAATTTCACGTCCAGCCAGTCCGCGATGGCATCGAACAGGGTCTTTGCCGCGTCCCCAAACTGGCCAGGATATTGCTCGGCGTCCTTGGCGGTGCCCAGCATATGGGTGCCGCCCTCCACAAAGGCAATGGTCTTATCCTCCGATGCGGCGTTCTGATAGATGATTTCGCTGGCAATGCACTCATAGCCCCCGGTCATGCCCATGATCAGCATAGGGGCGTGGATGTATTGGACGTTGCCGGGAGGACAGCAAAAGGCGGAGTCATAGTCAATACCGTCGATGCCGTCCTCCCTCACCCCATAGTCCGGGGCGGTGCGGACACAGTTGGAGCTGAGATAGGTGCGGACAGTAGTGGTCATAGCTCCCAGCCCATAGCGCGGGGTGGGGTCGAGCATCGGCCTTGCCGTGCGGAGGGAACGGACCACCTCATGGGTGACGGAACCATCGGCATGGATCAGGTCATACATCCCTTTCGTGTGGGCCAGCATATGCAGATCCTGGGGGAACAGCCGGTTATTGGGGGCGATTTGGCTGCCTCCCGGAACAATCAACGGTTCATCGTCCTCATAGCGCCCCTCACGGCGTTCCAGCGCGTTCAACCGCTCCAAGGCATAGTCAATCAGCCGCTTCTGCCGCGCCGCCTGGGCAGCATAGAAGTTTTTCCTGAATCCCTCCGTGTAACAGGTCTTGCCATCCGCTGAGAACCCATTCTCGGGGGCGGATGCATCGTAGTCCAGTTGGCGCTTTGTGCCGTCCGCTTCATCAACAATGCCCGGGTCAAGGCTCACCAGTGTCATCACACCGTTGCCAAAGTTGGAGTCGATAAGCATCACTCCGTCCGCGGCGGGCAGGGGCTCCACCTCCCCCATTTTTACAATCCGGCCATCACCCTGGAAAATGCCCGGGCCGTTCTCCGCCACCGCCTGGTAGCAGCTCATCAGCGTGGCGCCGCCGCTGTGGCCCAGGATGACCACTTTTTTGATCCCGGGCTGTGCCTTGACCGCCTCGATGGCCAGCTTCACGCTGGGCAGCCGCTTTTCCAGCGGGTCAGAGGGGTGCTCCACGTTGGCGCACAGGGTCAAAAAGCCCCGGCGCGCCAGGTTCTTCCCGGCAGTAAAGTTCAGATAGTCCGCATCGGAGTGGATGACCACTACGGCGGTATCCCTGATGTCCTCCCTGGGGGTGTACAGGACTCCGTTCATCTCACGTCCCATTGGACGGTAAAAGGCATCCACTTTGCAATAGGTTCTGTTCATAGTCTGCGTTTCCTCCAATCAAAAAGCGCGGGAGACAGCGCTTTGCCGCGCCGCCTCCCGCACAAGGGTTTTCAGACGACATCCAGCAGCTCTGAGATGCGGTCCAGGTTGTAGTCCCCGGCCCCGGCCTTGGCCGCGTCCCCCACGCAGGCCGCCCGGAAGCCGCCCGCGTGGGCCGCCTGGGCGCCGCTGACGGCATCCTCCACCACAAGGCAGTCCCCGCTGGGCAGGCCCAGGAATTCAGCCGCCTTCAAAAATACTTCGGGATCCGGCTTGGAGCGGGTGATGTTATTTCCATCCGAGACGGCGTCAAAGAACCCGCCCAGGCCAAGGCGTTCCAGGATAAAGGGCGTGTTTTTGCTGGAGGAGCCGATGGCCAGCCGCAGCCCGCGCCCACGCAGCGCGTCCAGCGTCCGCTTTACTTCGCCGGACAGGTCGTCCGGGGTCATCTGCGCCAGGCTTTGCCGGTAAAGTTCGTTCTTTTTCTCCGCCAGCGCCAGTTTCTCCGCCTGGTTCAGTTCCGGGCCGTTATACTGTTCCAGGATGATCTCCAGGCTGTCCATGCGGGACACGCCCCGCAGGCGGTTGTTGATCTCCGGGTCAAAATAGACGCCCAAACCGTCCGCCATGGCCTTCCACGCCTGATAGTGGTATTCATCGGTGTGGCACAGCACACCGTCCAAGTCAAAAATGATCGCTTGATATCCCATGTTCCCCACCTCAGTACAGCTCTATCACTTCGCCGGTGTCGTTGTCCCGGGCAAAGCGGCGCAGAAACTCCCAGGACAGCTCCGCCATCTGCGGCATGATCATGTGTGGGGTGTTCTCGATGGATATGTAGCGGAAGTACCACTTGCCGTCCTCCCGCTGGAAGTCGGACACATACACCTCGCTGCCCATCAGGTAACGTACCTCGGTGCGGTCGGCAGGGACGCCGTTCCTCCGGGTGGCGTAATCCGCCGCTGTCTGTGCGACCAGGATCTCCTCCCGGCTCCGCATAGGCAGCATGAACGCCGCCAAGCGATTTTGAAAATAGAACACGTCGTCCTCCATCTTTTCGGGACTGCGGTCCGGCTTACAGTAGCTGTTTTCCAGGTTGCCGTTGATGTCGATGAGGGGGAAGTCATACTGACGGAAGCTGGCGATGATCTCCTCCGCCCTGGGTTTGTAATAGTCGATCCGGGCACCCACCTGGAGACCAGCGGGATCGCACAGGGTAGCCGCCGCCGCGATGAGTTTGGGGTGGGTACGGTAAAACTCCAAGGCGTAGTAGCCGTTGTGGGACTGGCCGGTGAGATATACCCGCTGGGGGTCGATGGGATAGCCGCGCAGGGTTTCCTCAATGATGCCCGGTAAAACCTCGTTGTTATCCTTCGGAGTTTCCAGTGCGAAAAACAGCATCATGAACTCGCCCCGGGCACACAGCTCGATGAAGTCATAGTAGAACTGGAACGCGGTCTGCATCACGCCGGGGAAACAGGTGCGGGGCTCCTTCATCACGATCAGCAGGGGGAGCTTGTACGACCGCTGGGAAAACGCGCACTCCGGGGTCAGCGTCACATACCAGTCGTGTCCCGCATAGTGATCCTCATAGCGGATGCCCCGCTCCGCGAAGAAGGCATTCATCTTGGAATCGCGGGGATCCAGGCACTCGTATTCCAGCCGCATCCCCTCGGCCTGCCGCTTACCGGCCATGCTGCGGATATGGCGGTCGAAGTCCCACTCCGGCTGGTTGCGCCGGTAGATTTCGCTGATATTGTGCTGATGGGCCAGACCGACCTGCCACTTGTCGGAGATGTCCACCACTGTCCGTCCGGCCAGCGTTTCGGGCTGCGCCCACTGGGCCGGGTCAAGTCCCGGCACATCCGCCAGGGTCAGTCCGTGCCGGGAGAGGAGGCTGATGTCCAGGTACAGCGGCTTGTAGGCAATCCGGAATGTGCCCTGGGTCTCGATGGCCTTTTCAATCATGGCCCCGCCGCCGCCCTCCCGGCAGTCTGCAAACTGCACCAGGATATTTTCCCGCGCCGCGATGGCGAGGGTGTCCTCATGTTCTGCCAGCAGGTTCATTCCCTCATGGGGATCGCCATGGGGCAGGAACGGGATCAGCAGCACCTTGGCGTCATAAATCTCATGGTTCTCCACAGCGGTGGGGGCCATCTGCTCCCCCATCATGCCGTAGCTGGAAAAGTGCATCCCACGCTCTTTCCAGCCCTCCACCACATCGGTAAAGTAGGGCACCCGGTTGACGGAATCAAACTCCTCATCCGTGCGGCCGGCGAAATGGTCCACATAGCCTTTCTCGGCCCGCTCGGCCTCGATCAGCTCCGCCAGCTTGCGGTATAGCGGGGCGGCGGCGTTTTCCTTGCCCTGCCAGGTCTCGTCCTGCCACAGGAACAGGTCGGGATAGGAGTATTTGTCGTTATAATAAGCCATTGTTATCCCTTACTTTCCAACGGTCGCTCACATATTGCCGACGTACAGGTCGCTGTCGATGGAGCGCAGGTAGTTCTGATACTCATGGGTGCCGTAGAGGGCGTCCCGGAAGTTGATCAGCTCAATCTTGTGCACCCGGATCCACTGGCGCAGCACCGGGGAGGTCAGCGCCGCCACATCCTCCGTTCGCACAGAGGAAAACTCCTTTGCGTGGGGGCCGTAGTCGCCCTGTTTGTAGACGAAGTAGTCCACATAGCCGGGGTGCCAGGACTGCTCGAAGATCACATCGTCAGGCAGTTCCAGCATCTTGTCCGGATCCTCGGTGTAGTACTTCACGGGGTCGTAGCGCTCCCGCTGCGCCGTGATGGAGTCGGTCTCAATTTCCTTATAGGCGTTGGTGGGGGCCGGGATGTAGATGTTCCGCTCCTTCCACCTGTCCAGGGGATAGGTCACGCCGGTGCGCCCGCCCTTGGTGGCAAAGTGGTAGACGATGCCGTAGTCGTCGCAGATTTTCCGCTTTACCCGGTTAAACACTGACTCCACATTGGTCAGGTCGGTGGTGTCCGGCACCCGGCCCAGCAGACGCACACAGCGCTTCATCTGGGTGTGGCACTCCGCCTCCAGCTCCTCTGCATTGACGTCATCGGCGGTGGTGAGGTCGTGGCGGAACCGATCCGTACCGGGGATGACCAGCGTGGGCACCTGCTCCAGAGGAAGGACGGGGCTGCACCAAAAGTGGCTGTGCCAGCCGATGGAGATCCAGGGCAGCTCCTTCAGCCGCTTCAGCGCGTCCTCCGTGCCGGGGGCATCCAGCATGATATCGGCGGAGGTCACAATGCCGTTGGTAATCGTCTCAAAGGTGCCGATGTTGCACACGTCGGTATAGCCCACGTCATCGGCCCGAACAACCATCTTTCTCATAGTTGGTTACACCTCTCTTATAGCTCGTTGATTTCCCTGCACCGATGGCAGGAGACAAAGTGGTTGGGCAGAACTTCTTCCAACTGCTGGGGCTTCCCGCACTCGGGGGTGGCGTAGGGGCAGCGGGCCGCGAACCGGCAGCCCGGCTTTGGGTTGATGGGGGAGGTGATTTCGCCCTTGAGCACAATACGCTCCCGCTGGGCGTGGATGTTGGTGGAGGGGATGGCGGACAGCAGCGCCTTGGTATAGGGGTGCAGGGGTTTGGCAAACAGTTCCTTGGACTCGCTGGTCTCCACCATCTGGCCCAGGTACATCACGCCGATGTCGTTGGAGATATGGCGCACCACCGACAGGTCGTGAGTGACGAACATATAGGTCAGCCCTTGCTTCTGCTGGAGTTCCTTGAGCAGGTTCAGCACCTGGGCCTGGATGGATACGTCCAAAGCGGACACAGGCTCATCGCAGACGATGAAGTCGGGGTTCAGGGCCAGCGCCCGGGCGATGCCCACCCGCTGCCGCCTGCCGCCGTCCATCTCATGGGGATAGGCCAGACGGAGGCGTTCCTCCACGCCGCACAGCTCCATTAGCCGGGTCACCTCATCGCTGATCTGCTGCCTGGAGTATTTCCGGGTCAGGTACAGCGGCTCCCGGATGATCTGCTCCACTGTCTGCCGGGGGTTCAGGGAGGAATAGGGATCCTGGAACACGATCTGCATATGGGTCCGCAGTTCCTTCAGCTCCCGGTGGTTGACCTTGGTGACGTCCTTCCCGTTGTAGAAGATCTGTCCCCCTGTGCTCTCATGCATATGGATGATGGTGCGGCCCAGGGTGGACTTGCCGCAGCCGGATTCCCCCACGATGCCCATGGTCTTGCCCTTCTCAATTTTGAAGGACACATCATCAGTGGCGCGGAGGAAGCCGCCGCGCACTTTGAAATATTTTTGGAGGTGCTTGACCTCAATACATGGCACGCTCATCTTACGCCTCCTTCGTGATGTTCAGGCACCGGCAGAAATGGCCCGGGGCGATTTCCCGGCTGACGGGCCGCTTGGCCCGGCATTCCTCGGTGGCGTTGGGGCACCGGGGGCTGAACGCGCAGCCCTCCGGCAGGTTGGTGGGGTCGGGGGGCAGGCCCTCAATGGGGTGGAGCCATTCCTCGTCCGTGTCCAGCTCGGGAACCGCTCCGAACAGGCCGATGGTATAGGGATGGGTGGGGTGGTCAAAGATATCCTCTTTGGAGCCGCTCTCAATGATCTCGCCAGCGTATACCACCGCCACATCGTCGCAGCTCTGGGCCACCACCCCCAAGTCGTGGGTGATGAGGATCATGGAGGTGTTATTCTTCTTTTTCAGATCGTTGATCATATCCAGCACCTGGGCCTGGATGGTCACGTCCAAGGCGGTGGTGGGCTCGTCCGCCAGCAGCAGATCCGGGCTGCAGGCCAGCGCCATGGCGATGACCACCCGCTGCTTCATGCCGCCGGAGAACTGGTGGGGATATTCCGAGTAGCGGGAGGCGGGGATTCCCACCATTTCCAGCATCTCCCCAGCCCGTTTTTTGGCCTCCGCTTTGGAAAAGCTGTTGTGCAGCTCGATGACCTCGGCAATCTGATCGCCCACTTTGATGACCGGGTTCAGCGCGGTCATCGGGTCCTGGAAAATCATCGAAATCTTGTCGCCCCGGATCTTCAGCATCTGCGCCTCCGGCAAAGCGGTCAGCTCCTGACCGTCAAAGTGGATCTCGCCGCCCATCAGCCGAGCGGGCGGCGTGGGCAGGATGCCCATGATGGCTTTGGCGATGGTGGTTTTGCCCGCGCCGGTTTCGCCCACCAGCCCCAGCGTCTTGCCCCGTTCCAGCCGGAAAGACACGCCGTTGACGGCCTTGGTGTCCACTTTGCTGACTGTGTAATAAACCGTCAGGTCTTTTACCTCCAGAAAAGGCTGGGAGGTGCTGCTTGTTTCTTTTTTACCGTCCATCAATCACACCTCCGTCACTTTTTCAGCCGGGGATCCATGGCGTCCCGCAGGCCGTCGCCCATCACGCAGGTGGCGAAGCTCAGCAGGCCGATGGCAAGGCCGGGGAACACCAGCAGGTGGGGATGGAGCATGAAGTAGTTGCGGCCCTCGTTGAGCAGCGCGCCCCACTCGGGTATGGGAGCCTTGACGCCCAGGCCCAGAAAGCTCAGGCTGGCCGCCTGCATGATGGTGCCGCCGATGCCCATGGTGCAGCCCACCAGGATGGGCCCGAAGGTGTTGGGCAGGATGTGCATGAAGATGATCCGGGCGCTGGAGCAGTTGATGGAGCCGGCCGCTTCGATGTAGTCGCTGTTGCGGATCTGGAGGATCAGGCTGCGAAGCATCCGGGCGGTTCCCGCGATGCCCGCGATGGACAGGGCGATCACCGTATTCACAACACCGGGGCCGAGGGCCGTGGAGATCACCATGGAGAGCAGGATGCCGGGGATGGCCTGGAAGATATCGCAGAACCGCATGACGATATTATCCGCAGTCTGGCCGAAGAATCCGGCTATGGCTCCCAGAACCAGGCCGATGAAGGTGCCGATAATGGTGGCCGCCACCCCCATAAAGATGGGGTACCGGCCGCCGTAGAGCACACGGCTGAACAAGTCCCGACCGAAGCGGTCCGTGCCGAAGAAATGCTCCATGGAGGGCGGGGAGAACAGGTCGGCGGTATACTCGTCGTAACCGTACTTGCAGATATATGGGGCCAGCAGCGCCAGCGCCACGAACACCACGAACATGACCATGGCGATCATAGCCAAGGGGTTCTGGGCAAAGCGCTTCATGACCTCCTTGGTCTGGCTGGTTTTTTTTGGCTGATCCAGCCGGGGGCCTTGCGCCGTATGGACTGTCATATTCCTTCCCTCCCTTATTTGCCCTCGTACTGGGCCTTGATGCGCGGATCTACAAAGGCGTAAATGAGATCCACCGCCAGCATAACGAAGCTGAACGCCACCGCCAGCATGACTACGCCGCCCCGCACCGCCGGGTAATCCAGCCGCCCGATGGCGTTGGTCATGTAGAGCCCGATGCCGGGGATGACGAAAATGGATTCCGTCACCACCGTACCGCCCAGGGATGTGGCAAAGGTAGAGCCCAGGGACGTGATCAGGGGGATGAGGGCGTTGGGCATAATGTGTTTGAAGGTGGTATTATGATTGCTGACCCCTTTTGCCCGGGCGGTGGTCACGTAGTCCGCCCGGATGACCTCCAGCACATCTACGCGGCACTGCCGGGCAATCATAGAGATGCCCACCACCGAGTTGGAGATGACCGGGATCACATAGTACTGCCAGTCCGCGAAGGGCGCCCCGGTGATGCCGTAAAGAGGCAGGATCTTCAGCCCCGCGCTCAGCCAGTTCACCAGCATCAGCGCCAGCCAGAACCCGGGGATGGAAATGCCCACCAGGGAGAGCACCACCGCCGCGTAGTCCGGCCATTTCCCCTGGTGGGTGGCGGCGATAATGCCCAGGGGGATGCCGATGAGGGCTGTGAGCACAATGGAACAAGCGGCGATGATCAGGGTGCGGGGGAACATGGTCATCAGCTCCTGCGCGACGGATATCTTGGACTGGTAGGAGCGGCCCAGGTCGCCCCGCAGGAATGTGTTGACCAGGTAGTCCCCCAGCTGGGCCAGATAGGGTTTGTCCAGCCCCAGTTCATGCTCCATGGCCGCAATCTGCTCGTCTGTGGCGGTGGCGCCCAGGATGATCTCGGCCGGGTTGCCAGGGACAAAATACATGATGGAGAAGATTACGATGGCCACGCCCAGCACCACGAACACCATCATGAGCAATCGTTTCAGGATGTATTTCCACATAAACAGAACCTGCCTTTGTCGTGGTTTCTATACAATAAGGGCCGAGTTACCCTCTTTTGGAGCGCGAACCCGGCCCTTTGATGCGTGTACGCTGTTCCTGATTCGGGATACGGCGTTGGTATTACCGCCTGCCGTCCTCCCCCGCCCCAGGGACGGGGGAAGATAGCAAAGCGGAAACCCTTTAGTTGTAAGTAAAGCCCTGGGGGATAATGCAGCCTTCACCGCTCATGACGATCTCGCTGATGAGGCCAGTGTCATAGACGTTGTACTGGAGCTGGGCCAGCAGGGGGATAGCGTAGGCCTGCTCGCTGACGTACTTCTGGAATGCGTTAACGGACTCCTGGGTGTGACCTGCCTCGGTGGTGCAGGCGGCCAGCAGATCCATCAGCTGCTGGTCACGGTCATCGGAGAAGATTTCGTTGTGGCCGTTGCGGATGCCAAAGGCGTTCTGCCAGATGGTGGTTACATAGTCGCTGGAGGACAGCTCGGACACGATGAGATCCCAGTTGGCGGGGTCCTGCTTCTTGGACATCCAGTTGGGGAAGATTTCCGCGTTCACTTCCACGGTGATGCCGATCTGGGAGAGCTGGTTGCGGACCATTTCGGCCACATCGTTGGAAATGCCGCCGTCAATGAGCAGCAGGGAGATGGTGGTTCCGTTGGGATAAGCAGACTGGGCCAGGTACTGTTTAGCCTCCTCCACATTGTAGCCGGGCAGGAAGGACTTGAACGCCTCGGCATCATAGTCGGGGTTATAGGAGGAGCCGACGCCGTAAGTGGGGTGGTTGGAACCGCCGTTGACCACCGCTGCGATGGTCTCGTTGTCAATGGCGCGGATGATGGCCTGGCGCAGGTTGGGGTCGCTGGTCTTGGCGGCGGGATCGGTATTCACCAGCAGGGTCTTGGGGGCAAAGGCTTCCGTTTCCACCACGGCGTGGTTGGAGGCATACATACCACCCTCCTGGAAGTTGGGGGCATCCTGGCTGGAGATGGCGTCGGTCATGTGGATGGTGCCGGTCTGGAGGCCCATGGAGATCTGGGAGGTCTCGGAAACGGTCTGGATCTCAATGACGTCCACGTTCTGCTTCTGGCGGTTGTACTTCATGTCGTCCTTGGCCCAGTAGTTCTCGTTGACGGTCAGGGTCATGCTCACGCCGCTGGTCCACTCGGAGACCACATAGGGACCGGTGCCCACGGGGGCGGAGGACATATCGTCGCCGGTGGCTTCATACTCGTCCTTGTCCACAATGTTCACCACGGTCATGATGCTCTCGAAGGAGCCCACCACCGGGGTGGCGGCCCACTTGAATTCCACCCGGTACTCATCCAGGGCGGTGACGGACTCAATGACGGACACACGGCTGATCTCGCCCACGGTGCGGACCTTTTCGTAGCAGAACACCACGTCCTCGGCATCGATCTTGTTACCCTTGGAGTCGGTGATGTTCTCCTTCAGCTTGACGATGTAGGTCAGCTCATCGGGGTGCTCCCAGCTTTCCATCAGCAGGCCGCCGAACTTGTCACCGTAGGTCTCATAGGCGCCCAGAGGCTCGTAGACGGCGGAGGTGAAGGTCTTGGGATTCAGGAAGGGGTTGAGGGAAGGATAGGACATGGTGGAGGCGTAGACCACCTTATCGGCGCGGCCATTGCCGTCTTGGTCATTGGCTCCGCCAGTCTCACCGCCGGGTTGGTCTGTGCTGACATTCCCGCTAGGGGTGGAGTTGGGATCGCCGGAAGGGGTGGTTTCCCCGCTGCCGCAGGCGGCCAGGGCGAAGATCATGCACAGGGCCAGCGCCAGGGACAAGAGTTTTTTCATGTTGCGTTTCATTGTTTTCCTCCTTTTATGTTTGGGTGGATAGGTGAACCATGGGCATCACGGCCCGTGAATGGGGCACTTTGTCTTTGAACGCGAATTAAATCATGATATTGCTTTGAAGGAATGCGGCATCTCAGCCGCAGCGCAGTTCGTTTTGTCACAGGTAAACAGGCAGCCCAAGGATGAACCCCTGTTTAGAACAGAACGGCGGCAGGAAGGGCGTGCTCGCCGCCATCCGCTTTGTCGAAGTACCCGTCCTTGGCGTTGCCGGAAAACACGGCGGAGACGTCGCTGTTAGAACCCCACACGGCGATCTGGATATCGTAGGCGGTGTCGTCCACCTCCTGTGCCGTAACGGCCTTGTCCGCCAGTACCGCCTTGGCGTCCGCAATGGCTTTTTTCAGCCCGTCCAGAACGGCAATATCCTCAGACTTGAGCCAGTGGTACTCTTTCAGCTCGGTCTTGGCGGCGGCATCCTCGGCACTCTCCGCAATGACCGTCATATCCACAAGGTTCTGGGCGTAGTCGATAGCCCCTTGGAGCCGGGCGCGGGCACGCTCCGATGTGCCGGTGGTAAACGCGATAATCATTGGGTTGTCCGTGTCCTTTGTGCCGGGGATCAGCCATGCGGTGAGTTCATATTCCTCCAGGTCGAGCCGGTCTGTGGTGTTGGCATAACCGCCAGGACGGCTTCCAGCGCTGGCACCCCGCTGGTACATATCGGCCCCGGCAAAGTTAATGTCTTTCCCATCAATGTTGATGATCACACCCGCGTGATCATCGCTTTTCACAAGCTTGCCGGTCAGCTTATCCGCGGGACGGATGTGCATCCCGTCCGCGCCTTCCCAATAGACACACACCACATAGGGTTCCACTCCATTGTCCACGTTGGCGGCGGGAATCGTGAGTTCCTTACCGTCGCCGGTGACAATGATCGTGCCGTTGCTGCTCTGCTTTACTTCGTCAACCAAAATACCAGCCGTGCTGAACAGTTTCATCTTGGTGACCGCGCCGTTTTCTACCGTCAGCGTGATGTTGGTGCCACTGCTTTTCAGAGATTGGGTAACCTCGTCCATGGTCGCCGGACGGTCGTTGATGGTAACGCCGCCCTTGCTGATGAGGGCCTCCACACCAGCTTTGATATCCGTCCCAAAGTAGTCATCCAGGACATAGTTGCCGTCGAAGCCCATCTTGAAGTCCCGTTCCTCGGCAGCAATTTTGTAGGCGGCGCTGCCGTCACAAACCAGGGTAAACGTAGCCAAGGCACTGCCTAATTTCATAGAACCCACCACGCCCAGGGGATTCATCTTCATGGGCCCCTTGCTATTCAAATCCTCGGTGCCCCCAAGGACATTGCCCAGTTCAAACAGCATCTTGTCATAGGCAAAATTGCCCGCAGTGCCAGCATCCGCCATCTTTTTGGCCTCAGCCAGCTTTTCCGCATAGGGTTTCCAAATTTCGTCGGTCACCCAATAGCAGTTGGAGGGTACATCCGTGCCATCCTTGCTGACGCGCACATCCTTGGTGGTTTCCTCCGCATAGGCAATGGCGTGCTTTAGGGCAGCCAGCGCGGAATCGCCCCGTGTAAAGCCGATTACATGGTTCTCGCCTTCGTCGGAACTCCACATGATGAGATTCTCCGTCACCGCGTATTGGTCGGTGCGGCGATGGCCCCGGATGAACTGGGTGTGGCGGAACTCCTCCTCAAAGTTCTTCCCGATCAGGGAGTCGCCCGCGCCGATGGTCTCGGTGGCGCCGTCAGGCAGGAAGTAGGGCTGCTTGTTGGCGTCGGGATTATTGGGGTCGGTGTTCTCAATCAGGCGGCCAGACTGGGCCACGGCCCGCTTGGCCATCCAGCCCTTTTCGCCATCCTGCCAGTAGATCATCATGTCCCCAGCCTTGATTGCCGGATCCACGTTCCCGGAGGGAAAGTCGATTCCCAGCGCATCGCCGCCAGCCCGGGTGAAGCGGGTCACGCCGTCCTCGGTCTCTACTTCACTCACCGAGGTCGAGGTGAGGAAGGTGGTGGAGATCAGAGCAACGGTCTCGCTGCCAGGCACCGCATAGAGTTCTACGGTCTGCCCCTTCACAAAGGAGAGATATTTGGTGAACAGGAACGCCGCTGTTTCCAGATTCACTGGTTTACCTGCTTCAAAATCGGACTCCACTTTGGGCATGAAGAAATTATCATTCCAGCTGCGCTGTTTGTGGACCGACCATGCCCAACCACCGTTCACTGTCCAAAGGCCGGTTTCCTCGCTGCCATTGATGACTATAGACTTTGCGTCGGCTTCATGCGGGATCTGCTGGCCGTTGGCATAAACTCGACCGGCCTTGCTGATGGCTTTGATCCCGGCCTCCGCGGAACCCTCCGCGTAGTAGGAATCAAACTGCTTTTCCGTCATAGCCATACCCTCGCCGCTGGTCTCGCCAACGCAGACGATGGTATCCAGCTTGTAATACTCATTGCCACCGAACTCCACAGTTTCCGTCGCGATGACAGCCGTGTTGGTGGCGGAGACATAACCTACCTCAAATCCCAACGCCTCGCCCAGGTCACGAAGCTTAAAGTAATTGTTTCCATCAATCATGTATTTCTGGGCGGACACTTCTTTGCCGTCAATGATCAGCTTCCAGTCACTCGCGCCCGCGGAGGCGGGCTTCAGTGCGCTCCCCTCGCCGCCAACGGGGGTATAGCCCTTCCCGGTGGTCAGGGACACTGTTTTGGCGGCATCGTCAAAGGAAACCTCAAACTGCGCGGCGGTTCCGTCCAGCAGGGTTGCCAGATCGCGGAGTTTAAAGTAGTTGTTCCCCTTGATGATGTATGCGGTACAGGGGACGGACTTCCCATCCACTGCCAGCTTGGTGGTAGATGGATTCGCCGCCGAGGCCTCAGCGGCGGCAGCGGGAACCACCAGGCCAAGCGTCAAGATGACAGCGAGGGTGAGGGACAACAGCTTGCTTTGTTTTTTCATTACGCTCTCCTTCCTTTTCCTTTAAATTTTGCTTCCAGGGTTTCCGTTCACGTTGCGATAGGTATTGACCAGCAGCTTGTCATAAAGCCGCCAAATCACGATGGATAGGATCCCGCTCGCCCCAATGCCCGCGAATACCAGCGCGTCCAGCACCCCAGCCGTTCCTGCCTGAATACACCCGGCCATCCCGGCAAGGCCGGAGGCTATAACCAATATAGCGCGAAGGCAGCAGCCGGATCGGATGGATTGGTCGATCTCGTCCATAGATTGCTCCTGGATAAATCCTTTTGCCAGCAGGAAGCGGGCTATGCCTCCCAGCTCCAGCAGCCACGGAACCACGGACAGCAGTCCCAGCCCTGCGGCAGCATGAGAGCAGTTGATGGGGGCGTTCACAAGGGCGCAGGTCAAATACAGGCACAGGCCGGCCAGTTCCGTCAGGCCGATGCGGAACTTCTGCCGCTTCAAACGGCCATCCGCGCTCTCCCAAGATTTCCACAGGCCCACATATTGGTACACGGTGCGGTAACCTTTTCGGTTCCTCGCGGCCACCCGGACAGCCTGGTTGTCCGAAAAATAGCGGTCGCGGTAAGATGTCCGTTTCTGTCCCATGGCGCTTAATCAGAAACGAGGCTTCTGTTCTTCCACCTGCCAGAGAAGAAGTAGCCGATGCAGACGCACGCAGGCAAAACACGGGACAGGCCGGTGCCCCAGAAATAACCCAGTGTGGTCATAAACCAGTCTGTCTCAGGCGTGACCTGGAAAATCACATATACAAACAGCAGACTCAGGCCCACCTTGCAGACCACGCCGTCCAGGATGCCGATTACAAAATTCAACGCCGCATTGCCGGAGCCGATCACCATGGACTGGAAGGAACTGGTCACGGCGGACACCAGGATGTGCACCGCCAGCATCTGGATATAGAATACGCCCAGGGACTGCACTGCCTCATCCGGCGTAAAGATACCAAACACCTGGTGGGGGAATATCATAATGACGGCGCTGATAACCACAGCAAACGCTACGCTGCAAAGGAGGGTGCACAGGACGGACTTCCGGGCGCGATCCTGCTTTTTCGCGCCCAGGTTCTGTCCCACCATGGCGGCGCTGGCTTGGGACATACTGGCTGTGAATATCTCCAGGAATTTTTGGAGCTTGTTGCCGATCCCGTTGGTGCCGGAAGCAATATCGCCGCAGGCGTTAACACTGGCGTTGACCCACATCATGGAGGCGCGCACCAGCACCGAGCGGAGGGCCTGGGGCAGACCCAGCTTCAGCAACACGGTCATATGATGCCGGTCGCATTTGAAATAAGACAGCCTCAGCTCGAAGGCGAAGGTCTCCTTATGCCGGTACATATACATGAAGGAGGCGGTAAAGGAGGCGATTTGGGAGAATACTGTGGCAATGGCCGTTCCTGCGGCGCCCAAATCGAAAACCGCCACCAGGAGTATGTCAAGGAAGATGTTGACCACCGCCGCGATCATGATAAACATCAGTGGGCGTTTGCTCTCGCCCATGCCCCGCAGGACACCGCACACCGCGTTGTAGCCATAGATGAATGGCAGGCCGAAGGCAGTGATCAGCATATAGGAGCGCGCCTGGCCCAGCGCCTCTGCCGGACAGTTCAGCAGGTTCAGGATCAACCCGTTCGCCGCTACAGTGACCGCCATGAAAACGATGGAGGCCAGCAGCATCAGGGTCACAAAAGTCCCAATCGCGCTTTTCTGTTCCTCATGCTTTTTGGCACCCGCCAGTTGGGCGATGTAAATTTGACCAGCCGCCGCGAAAGCGGTTGCCACAGGCATGAGAAAATCCGCGATCTCTCCGCCGGTATTGACGCCAATGGTGCCCAGGTTTCCAACGAAGTGTCCCACGATAATCAGATCTACCATAGAGTAGAGCTGCTGGATCAGGTCGGTGAACACGATGGGCAGGGCAAACATCAGCAGGGACGACATGATCGGTCCGTCTGTCAGATCCCGGCCCACCCGCTTTTTCGCAAGCTCCGCCATTCTCACATCCCCTTTAGCATTTAGCTCAAGAATTAAATCACGATTTATATTTTGATAATAGCCGTCGCTCCTTTATTTGTCAAGGGGGGCTGATTCATTTTCAGCTATTTGCAATAATTATCAACCGCGTTTTGTGCAAAACGCACAAATTGCGGCAGGCCGTCCTCTTTAGGCACGGCCTGCCGCAATCACTTCTTCTTAGAAAAAATGTTGTCAATCTTAATACTGCCTTCAAACTGTGGACTTTCCGTCAGCAGGCGATGCGGGAAATCGGCATCTTGGTAGTGTCCAGAACTGTAGGAATACAGCATATTAAAGCTCAAATGCTCCAGCGTAGCATATAGTGGTTCCAAATTGGCTTCAAAGCTGTTGCTCCACCATAGCAGCACCCCTTTGCAGGTAATTTCCAGATCTTTGGCCAGCAGCGACACATGGGGGTCGTTCAAGGGGGCGTGGTTGCGCTCTGAATCAATATATCCCGCGCTATCTGCCTGCTCCAAGCGGGGAAGAATTTCTTGCCGGTAAACCTCGGCAAACATATCCTGGGGGCAGTTTGTGTACAGATATTTCACCAAATCCCGCCCTAATGTTTCGCAGAACCTTCCATACACTACAATATACCATAAGCAGGTTTTGATGTAATCCTCCGGATTGATCCAATCCGGAAGGGGATTATCCACATGGGCCTGCTTGAACAGCTGGTTGGTGAAAATATACAGCAGGTTTTCTTTGCTGGAAAAGTGATGGTAGAAGGAGCCGTAGGCCACGCCGGATTCAGCACAGATATTCCGCACTGTCAGATGTTTAAAGTCGTATTGGGACAGCATCTGCTCCGTGGCATCCAGCAGTTTTTTCTTGGTTTCCTCTGATTTGATTTCATGCGGCAGCTTCAAATTCATTTCATCGCCTCCAGTAATCATGCATAGACCTATGATTTAGACTTTGGTTTATTTTACATGACCTTCCACAGGATGTCAAGCGCTGTTTGATTGGAAGCCGTTCCATAGGAGAACAGCATATCACCATTCCGCATAATGTACCCGATCCGCCTCGAACAAATCCCTCTCCTCGTCGTCAGCTTCAGCTGGATAGCCAAAGGCAAGAATGGAGTGCGGGACAATATCTTCAGGGAGTCCAAACAATTCGCGCTGCCGCTCTACCCTGTCCATTTGCGGCCACGTGCCCAGCCATACACTGCCGATGCCCAATGCACGGGCGGCCAGCGTCATGTTTTGAGCCGCGATAGCTCCATCAACCACCCAATAATCTGGGGCGGGCGGGAATGCCCGGTTCAGGTCGCCGCAGACCAGGATGCCCATGGCAGCGTTTTTCAGCGGGTCGGCAGGCTTGCCATTAGCCTTGGCCATCTGGGACAGCTTTTCACGGGCTGTCACTACAATGAAAGACCACTGCCGGGCATTGACGCAGGTGGGGCCGCTCATCCCGGCCCGTAGGATAGTGTGGATGTCCTCCGAAGAAATCTGCCTCTCCGAAAAGGTTCGAACACTTCTGCGCGTGAAAATAGCCTGTAATGTATCCATGTTCCGTTCCTCCTTGCGAAATCACTTTATCTGGCGTTGCTGTATGCTCTATTATCATGAACACTAAAATTAAAAATGTCAAGAAATGAAATTCAGCCAGAACTACCGATGTCCAAACCCTTTGTGTAAACAGATAGACCATCGGCGTTTTGCACTATATGCACTTTGCATATTTTTGTGGATGATGTCCTTTGAAAAATGTGCAAATTTCCGCTAAAATAGAATTATCTTAAAAAATGGAGGGACGACTCTATGAAACGAATCAAAGCGGAATGCCTGGAGCAAACGCTCCATTTCATTTTGAAGGACGGACTTGACCCGGATCAGGCAAAACAGCAGGCCCAACAGGAATATGAGGGCTACAAAGCCCAGCTGGACCACCGGGGGACGCAATATAAGATTTTGGAGGAAGCGGAACAGCCCGATGGTTCCCTCCTTATCAGGCTTAAACGGCAGAACAATTACCACCCGGTGGGCGGTTATCTGGATTGAGCGCCGCCGTGTATTCGGTGGGGAGCGCCGTCGTATATGGCCGGACGGGGGTGTGCCGTGTGGAGGATATCGGAACCCCGCCGTTCCAAAAGGACGATGGCCGCAGCTACTACACCCTCCGCCCCGTATTTTCCACCTGCGGCGAACGCATCTATACCCCTGTAGATGGGGCGGCGCCCATACGGGGACTGGTGGACGGCGGCAGAGCTTCCGGCTGTCTGAAGCTTGTCTCTGAGTTAAAACCCCAGACGTTTTCATCCAGAAAGCCGGCGGAGCTGGCAGCCCATTATCGGGAGCTTTTGGCGCCCTGTGAGCTGGAAAGCTGCCTGCTTCTGCTCAAGGAGATCCGCCAGAAGGAGCGGACGCTGACCGCACAGGGGAAAAAGCTGGGGCAGGTAGATTATCAGTATCAGAAAATCGCGGAGCGGCTGGCCTGCGAGGAGCTGGGCTTTGCCTTGGACACTGAGCCGGACATCATCCGGGAACGTCTGTATGAGGCAATGAAGATCACAAAATAGGAAGGAAGGACGAGAACGCGGTGCCGCATTCCCGTCCTTCCCGTTTGCCATCAGGCGCCGCAAAGCTTTGGGGCGCCGTTGGAGTTCAGCTCACGATAGGTATACGCGATTACCGCCACGCAAATCACAAAGGTCAGCACATCGGATACCGGCATAGAGTACAGAACCCCATCCAGCCCAAACCACAGGGGAAGCAGCAGGGCAAAGCCCACGCCGAACACCACCTCCCGCACCAGGGAGATGGCGGTGGAGGCAAAGGCCTTCCCCAGGGACTGGAGGTAGATGAAAGTGCCCTTGTTCACCGTGGCCAACGGCATCATGCACAGGTACACCCGGAAACACTTGACGGCATACTGGGTATAGTATACACTTTCGTTGGCCGCGCCAAAAATGCCGATCAGCTGCCGGGGGAGCAGCTCCACGATGAGCAGCGCCGCCCCGCCCACAACAGCCTCCGCCGCCAGCAGCCGGGTAAACAGGGCGCGGGCCCGGTCCCTGCGTCCCGCACCGATGTTGTAGCCCACCACCGGGATACAGCCCGCCGCCAGCCCCACAGCAATGGAGATGACGATCTGGAAGAACTTCATCACGATGCCCAGCACCGCCATGGGAATCTGCGTGTACTGCTCCTGTCCGAAAACAGGATCGACTGCGCTGTACTTCAGCGTCATGTTCTGGATGGCGGCCATAGCCATCACCAGGGAGATCTGGGACAGGAAACTGCAAATGCCCAGCGGCAGGTACTGCCGTACCAGTGCGCCATGGGGACGGAAGCTGGACCGCTTCAGCCGGACGGCTTTCATGTGGAACAGATACCAAACGGCCAGGGCGGCGGTGAGAATCTGCCCCAGCGCCGTGGCCGCAGCCGCGCCCATCATGCCCCAGCGAAACGCAAAGATAAAGATGGGATCCAGAATGATGTTGGCGGCTGCCCCCGCCAGGGTGGAGGCCATGGCAAACTTCGGGCTGCCGTCCGAGCGGATGATGGGATTGAGCGCCTGACCGAACATATAAAAGGGCACGCCCAGGGTGATCCAGAAAAAGTATTCCTTGGCATGGCGGAAGGTCTCCTCGTTCACCCGTCCGCCGAACAGGGTGAGGATGGGCTCTTGGAGTGCCAGATAGAGGGCGGTCAGGACAAGGCCGCCGGCAATGCACAGCAGCACCGCGCTGCCGATGCTGTTGCGGGCGGCGTTTTTGTCGTCCCGGCCCAGGCTGATACTGACAAAGGCGCAGCAGCCGTCGCCAATCATCACCGCGATGGACAGGGCCACCACCGTCAGCGGGAACACCACTGTGTTGGCCGCGTTGCCGTAGGAGCCCAGATAATCCGCGTTGGCGATGAAGATTTGATCCACGATGTTGTAGAGCGCCGCTACCAGCAGGGAGATTACGCAGGGGATGGCATATTTACGCATCAAAATTCCGATTTTCTCCGTTTCCAAAATTGCGTTTGCTTTTGCTTCCATAATTTCCTCCATAATTTCGATATTCGATGAGACACCCGCTAAACAATAAAAGCAATGAGCCGCTGAAACAACCGGTCTTACGCTGTTTCAGCGGCTCATTGCCCTTTCTTTTTACCACGACTCACCGAATTTGTCAAAGGGAGAACTGCACAAAAATGATCTCAATATCCATTAACAGTGGCTATGGGCCAGCTTCCAGAAAAGCTGACACCTAACTTGTTTATAGAAGCCCCTTCACCGCCTCAAAATCCATACACTGTATGTCCACACCCGGCCCGCAAATCTGTCTCAACGCCTCCTCCTGAAAGTGGAAGCAGTACAGTATTCCTTTCCATCCGTTCGCCCTCAGCCCAATGCTGAACCGTCTGATCCGGGGCATATCGCAGGTGTAACCAAACAGCACCGGGCGCTTCCCGTCCATGGCGTCATGCTCCACGCGTCCGTACTGCTGGGCCTCAGTCAGCCCCTCCAGCAAAATGTTATCTATCATGGCTTTCTTATCCGGCTCACAAAGAAGCCGCAAAATGACCTCCCCGTAGTGGTCATTCGTCAGATAGTAAAAACGGCGGTAGTCTTCCTCCACCACAAAATACTTATGGCGTTGGTCGCCGCCCACTCCCATCAGCACAGGCATCAGCTTCATATCGTTTTCGAAGATAATTGCGCTCTGTCTGGCACTCCCATACTGCCCCGGCAGCCAGCGCATACACAGATCGAATTGAAGAAACCCTCGCAGCCGCAGCTCGGCCTCATGCGCCCATTTTATCTCAGACTCACCGGCGTTATAAACGGCGAACACATCGTTTTCCGTTAGCAGCACCCCTGTGGCCCGGGAGCCCCGGATCTTGTCGCGCTGGGGGCCGATCTCCTTCACCTCGCGGGAGCTGTAGTACATAGGCCATTCGATCCGGATATCGTCCGGCGGCACCGGATCAAATACGGCGTGCTTTTGCCACGGGAACACCCCTGCATCGGCATTGTACATAGCCACCAGCACCTCGGCCATCCGGTGGAGGCGCAGACGGCGGAGTTGTTTACTTTTCAGCATATTTGTCTCGGTGCGTCCGGTGAGGTATGGGCCAAACAGTTCGGGCCAACTATCCAGCAGCAATTTTTTCGCGGCGTTCGTCAGCCGAAACCCACGCAGCCCATCCGCGTAATAAGTGTGTAAAAGTTTGTCCTTCTTAAGCCGCTTGACCACCTTCATCTTGTAAGCCTCCCCACCCGGCAGACGGCTGACCAGGGCGGTGGGGAACTCGCCGGACAGGGCGGTGAGCGTCAGCAATAGGCCCGCCGCTGTATCCAGCGGCGGGGCCTGCTTTTTGTTCTGGGGCATGGCACCAACTCCTTTTTGCTTGATGTTTTTACCGTGATTAAAACGACTTCGGTAAATTTCACAACTCTTCCAAACGCTCAAAGGCCGCTGTTTTCAACACTTTTGGAATATACCGCGGGGTCCCAAAATAAAATCAAAAAATCGGTAAAATTGGGACCCTGTTTTTACCCGCTCCGCACCCTATTTTTTGGCGGCGTGGAGCCTCTCCTGACGCTCCGCATACCATTGCGGATAACACCGGCTGTCCATGATGAACATCTGGGTGCAGTCCGTCTCCCCCAACTCCGTGGAGTGGTAGGCGTCGCACAAAAGTCCGTTGTCGCTCTCCATCAGGAAGCAGGCCGCGGCGTCCAGCACCGCTTTCAGCTCCAGGTTGTCGTAGTCCCGGATGCGCCGCTCTGGCAGGGTCCGGTCATAGACCATCACGAAGCAGACCGTGTAGTGGGGGTATCTGCCTGACTATATTCTGGAATAGGAGGGCCATTGATGGATTACACCGATTTCAGCCAGCTCCCCATCATCATGAACGTCACCCAACTGGCAAAGGTGCTGGACATCAGCAAAAACACCGCCTACAGCCTGATACACAGCAACCGCATTGAGGCGGTAGAGGTAGGCCACCAGTACCGGGTGTCCAAGGAGGCCGTAATGAAGTTCCTGGGCGTTTCCGCCGCGTAACCAAAAAAATGAATTGACGAACCGCCGCGCCCGGTATACTATAGCCTTAGTGTATCGGACGCGGCATCATTTGGAAGGAGGATTTATCACAATGCCGCGCAAAAAAGAAAACGCCCGTGCCGCCAGCGGCACAGGCACCATTCGTAAAAAGACCGTCACCCGCAATGGGAAGGAATACCCCTACTGGGAGGCCCGCTATACCGTAGGCTTTGACCCCGGCACCGGGAAGCAGATTCAACGCTCCATCACAGGCAAGACACAGAAAGAAGTTGCCCAAAAGCTGAAAGCGGCCACCGCCGCCCTGGACGCTGGCACCTATACCGCCCCCTGCCGCATGGCCGTGGGCGCGTGGATGGATATCTGGGCCAACGACTACCTGGGCGGGGTGAAGCCCTACACCGTGGCAGACTACATCGGCAACATCAAGAACCATATCAAGCCCGCCCTGGGTGCGGTGAAGCTGGAAGCTCTGAACACCCACACCATCCAGGGCTTCTATAACAGCCTTGTAAGGCCCCCCGACGAGGGCGGCAAGGGTTTATCCCCCAAGACCCTGCGTAACATCCATACCGTGCTCCACAGCGCCTTGCAACAGGCTGTGGCGGTGGGCTATCTCCGTTT
>CATABD010000018.1 GCA_949494735.1 uncultured Oscillospiraceae bacterium | reverse complement strand
TTATTCTACCACGCCTGGGCCGCTTTGTCAAGTACTTTTTTCTTCCACTTCGGAACTTTTTTACCCGACCCGCTCCCTTGAGCTCCGCTCCCCTTGGCGCTCAGTTAATATACCAGACCGCAGCGCCTTTGTCAACACTTAATTTCGCTTTTTTCCATCTTTTTTTCAGCGGCCGTTTTGACCACAAAATATAGCCCCTTCCAACCCCTGCGGCCACTATTTTCCCCGCGGCGGCGGCAGGACTGCCGTCAATACCGCCAGTCCCAGGCAGCCTGCGGCGGCCCACTCCCCCGTCACCGCATCCGCCGCCCCGGACAGCACCAGCCCTGCCGCCGCCAAAACCGCCAGGGCGGGCAGGCGCCTCTCCCCCCAGGAACGGGCCAGCAGTCCCATCCAGGTCAGGTCGGGCAGCAGCCACAGGGCGGACACCAGTCCCTCCAGCCGTGCGCTGTCCCCCAGCAGCCCCGCCGCCGTGAAGAACGGGCCGTCCAGCTGTACCGCCACCCCCGGGCTGAGCAGCCCCGCCGTCAGCAGCGCCAGCCCGCCGCACAATACTCCCAGCGCCCCCAGCCAGACAAGCCCCCGGCGTACCGCGCCCGCCCCCTCCTCTACCTTATATAGATGGGGCAGCGTATACAGCCCCGCCGACATGGGCAGCGCCCCCGCTAGCAGAGAACCGCCCCAGCTCCCCCCGGGCTCCAGCGCCCACGCCCAGTTCACCCGGGGAAGGCCCAGCAGCAAGATGGCAGCCACCGCCGCCACTACCGCCAGCCAGAGCACCTCCACCGCCCGGAAGAAGGCCCCCGCCCTCCCCCAGCCCATCCAGGCCAGGGGAAGGGCCAGCAGCAGCGCCAGCCAAACCGCGTTCCCCTCCGCCGCCGGCTGGAGCCGCCCCGCCGTCCGTCCCAGCGCCTGGGCCATCAGCACCACCGCCCAGCCGCCGTACAGCGCTTTTAAGGCCGGGTGCAGCGGCCTGTGCCCCACCCGGTGCAGCAGCAGCCAGCCCGCCGCCGTCCCCAGCGCCGCCGAGCACAGCAGCCACCTCCAGTCGCTGCGCCCCGCCGCAGCAGCCCCGGAGGACAGCCCGCCCACCATCGCCGCCACCGCCAGCTGCCGGGCGGACAGCTTTTCACCTTTCATGGGGCCGTCCTCCATTCTTCCCAGTCGATGAGTACCGGGCCATCCCCGGCCAGCAAGGGCAGGGTGAGCCCCTCCCCCCGTTCCAGCTTGGCCAGCGCCTCCGCCGCCGTGGGGGCCCCGCTCCCCCTGCGGGTGAGCAGATCCAGCCCCGAGGCCGGGTCGCCGCACCCCTCCAGCAGCGCGGACGCCCCGTCCTCCGCCAGCCACACGGTGGCGGACGCCCCCAGCTCCCGGTTGCGCAGCACACACAGCAGCACTTCCCGCAGCTCCACATCCCGCCCTACTATAATATAGGAGACGCTGGTGAGGGACAGCTCCTCCTCCCCCGACCAGGGCAGCCCGGCCAGCGCCTGGTCAAAGTCCGCCCCGGCGCAGCTCCCCCGGCTCCGGTCCCCCTGGTCCTCGCCGCCGCACACCGCGGTCAGCTCCACCGGCCCCGGGCCGTCCACTCCCAGCACCCGCACCAGGGCCAGCCCCTCCGGCTCTTTGGCGGCGGGCCGCCACCCCGCCAGCAGCACCGCCAGGGCGGCGCACAGCAGCAGCCATTTTTTCACCCCTGGTTCCTCCTGTTCCGCGTGTTCAGATAGTCCGGCCTGGTTTTCACGTCGGGCAGGGGCTCCCGCAGCACCACGTGCCCCTCCCTCTGCTCTCCCGCGTTGGAGGCAAAGGGGGTCAGGTATGCCACCCCGAAGGTGGACAGCTGGGCCAGCCGGTATACCAGCGCCGTTCCGGCCAGCGCCAGCCCCGTCAGCCCCATCAGCCCCCCGGCCAGGGTGATGAGGAACCGCCAGATGCGCAGCGCCCCGGCAAAATCCTGGCTGGGGGCGGTGTACCCGGCGATGCCCGCGATGGCCACCACCACCAGCACCGCGGGGGACACCAGCTTGGCCTCCACCGCCGCCGAGCCCACCACCAGCCCGCCCAGGATGGAGACCGTCTGCCCGATGGAGGAGGGCAGGCGCAGCCCCGCCTCCTGGAGCACCTCGAAGGCCAGCAGCATCACCAGGATCTCCGTCAGGGTGGAGAAGGGCACATCCGCCTTGGCGGCGATGATGGACAGGGACAGCTTGACCGGGATCAGCTCCGGGTCGAACAGCACCGCCGCCGCGTACAGCCCCGGCAGGAACAGGGTGATGAGCATGCACACATACCGCAGGACCGACAGCGCCCCGGCCACCGCCCAGCTGGTGCTCCGGTCCTGGCCGGTGCGGAAGAAGCTGTCCAGGGTGGCGGGGAACAGCCACCCCATGGGGATGCCGTCCACGATAACCCCCACCCGGCCCTCCGCCAGCCCGGTGCAGAAACGGTCCGGCCTCTCGGTATAGGCCGTGAGGGGGAAGGCGGTGCGGGTCTCGTCGGTGACATACTGCTCCAGGCTCCCGGTCATAAGCAGCGCGTCGATGTCGATCTCCTCCAGGCGGGCCTTTACCTTGGCCGCCAGCCCGGGGTCGGCGATCCCCTCTATATACAGCACGTCCACCGGCGTCACTGACTGCCGCCCCACGACCTGCTCCTCAATTTTCAGCTCGGGCGCCCGGAACCGCCGCCGCACCAGCGAGGTGTTGGTGCGCAGGCTCTCCACGAAGGAGTCCCTGGCCCCCTTCACGTCCGGCTCGTTTTCCGGGCTGGAGACGGACCGCTTCTCCTCCGTCCCCGCCGACAGGGTGAGCGCCTGCTCCTTCCCCGGGAAAAACAGGGCCACCGACCCGTCGATGAGGTCAAAGACCACCTGGTCCGCCGTGTCCCTGCTCTGGACCACCAGGGAGTACAGCCCGCCCTTGCGCATCAGGTCGAAGGCGGCGTCCATGTCGGGGGCCTCCCGCAGGGCCTCGTTCTGGGTCAGGGGCCGCAGCACATAGTCGCAGGCCCGCTCGTTGCGCACCTGCCCGGCGATGAACAGCATCTCCACCTGCCGCCCCGGGTCGTTGTTGAGGTAGAGCGTGCGCCGGTTGAAGTCGGCGCACCGGTCAAATATCCCGGCGATGCTGTCCGCCGTCAGCGGGCAGTCGAACCTGGGCTCCCGGCGCGGGTGCGGCGGCGGCGTGTGCTTTTTTGTTCCGAATATGCCCATGGCCCGCCTCCTTGTCACGTTGGGATTGGCCGCGCGGCTATCCTCGCGCTTCTTCCTTGTCACGCTCCGATTGGACACATATACGGCCCGGCTTCCCTCCGGCTCGGGCAAAACCCGGCGCCGCTTTGCGCCCCCTGGGCTTTTGCCTTCGCCCCGGTCCATCCGGGCCTATGTGTCTATCCTCGCGCTTCTTTTTCACAGTATTTCTGCCCCGCGCCGAAAATATGCACAGTTTCCCCGCCATTCCTTCCCTCAAAGCGGAAATTCTGGCCGAACTTTCGCGCTGTTGGAAATTATTCTTTACAAAATGGCTAAACTATGATATGCTTTGCCAGTACGTCCCCCAGGGACGCGCCCGCCTGCTTAGTTTTGGGACAACGCCGCATTTTACGCGGGGCATCTGCCCGCCCATCACCCAGCGGCAGGGTAAAATAAAGGAAAGGTGGAACCCCCCATGATCCGTAAGGACCAGAAGACCTCCGTCATCGAGGCCAACCGCACCCACGAGACCGACACCGGCTCCCCCGAGGTGCAGATCGCCATCCTCACCGCCCGCATCCAGGAGCTCACCGAGCACCTGCGGGTGCACATCCACGACAACCACAGCCGCCGCGGCCTGTACAAGATGATCGGCAAGCGCCGCAAGCTGCTGGACTACCTGGCGAAGAAGGACATTGAGCGTTACCGCGCCATCATCGCCAAGCTGGGTATTCGTAAGTAACCAAGAAGCGCGAGGATAGGCCATAGGGGCGGATGGATCGGAGCGAGGGCAAAAGCCCAAGGCCCGCGGCGTGGGACTGGGTTTTGTCCGAGTCGCAGGGAAGCCGCCCCGTGATGGGCCCAATCCGAGCGTGACAATGCCCGTTACCGTAAGCAAGGGCGGCGCGTCCCCGCAGGCCGGTTTTTGGCTTTGTGGGGAGAGGAGGCGCAAGGGAGCGGGCGTAGTTTTCGCTGAAGGCGGAAACGCAGCTCAGCGGACTTTGCGCCGACGACGCGCCGCCCTTTTCCCCGTCTGGAAGGAGCTGCGTATGGATTTTCTCATCGAGTTCGTCGGCGAAATTCTGGGGGAGCTGGTGCTGGAGGGCGGCGTGTCCGCCGCCTCCGACCACCGCCGCCCAAAGTGGCAGCGTGTTTTGATTCTGACGCTGATGGCGCTGTTTTTTGCCGCCGTGTTCGCACTGATGGCGGCGGGCGGCGTTATCATGCTGACGGAGCGCAGACCCGCCGCAGGTATCGCCATGCTCGCCCTTGATTTGGCGCTCGTCGTTCTTTCCGTATACAGCCTGCGCAAAATCCTGCGCACCTTTTCCCGCAAATAGTCCCTTCCACCCATGAAGCCGCCGCCTTTTTAGCAGTTGAACATGGGTCCTGCCAACAGGCGGGGCTTATGTTCAAGTGCTAAAAGGAAGCGCGGAGAAGCGGACAGCGAGGGAGCTTGGAACGGAGCGAGGGCAAAAACCCAGCCACCGCGAGGCGGAGGCGGATTTTGCCTGAGACGAAGTGAAAGCGACCGAGCGGTCTGACCGCTTCGCAGCGTGACAACGCGGCTCCAGCGTCATTTACAAAACGAAAGGAGCACACCCAATGTCAACCGTCATCACCCACAAGCAGTTTGCCAACGAGCGCACCTGGTCCATGGACCTGTGCGGCCGCCCCCTGACCATCAACATGGGCAAGGTGGCCGAGCTGGCCACCGCCTCCGCCCTGGTCACCTACGGCGAGACCACCGTGCTGGTTGCCACCACCGTCTCCCCCCGCCCCCGGGACGGCATCGACTTCTTCCCCCTGTCCGTGGACTTTGAGGAGAAGCTGTACGCCGTGGGCCGCATCCCCGGCTCCTTCATGCGCCGCGAGGGCCAGCCCTCCCTGCCCGCCGTGCTGGCCGGGCGGGTCATCGACCGCTCCATCCGCCCCCTGTTCCCCTACGATTTCCGCAACGACGTGGTTTGCACCTGCACTGTCATGAGCGTGGACCGCGACTGTTCCCCCGAGGTGACCGCCATGATCGGCGTGTCCGCCTGTCTGGCCGTGTCCTGCATCCCCTGGGCGGGCCCCATCGGCTGCCTGGAGATGGGCTATGTGGACGGCCGACTGGTGTATAACCCCACCAACGAGCAGAAGCACGCCTCCCAGCTGGACCTGACCGTGGCCGCCACGGCGGGCAAGGTCATCATGATCGAGGCGGGCGCCAAGGAGCTGCCCGACGCCGTCATGTACGACGCCATCGTCAAGGCCCACGAGGAAATCCAGAAGCAGGTGGCCCTGATTAACCAAATGGTGTCCGAAATCGGCAAGGAAAAGATGGCTTACGACCACGCCGCCTTTGACCAGGAGCTGTTTGACAAGATTGTGGCCGACTTCATGGACGAGGCCCGCGCCGCCATGGACACCGACGACAAGAACGTCCGGGAGGACCGCTGGAACGCCATGATCGAGAAGTGGCACGAGAAGTATCTGGACGACCACCCCGACATGGACCAGTTCCTGGAGGAGATCACCTACAAGTTCCAGAAGAAGATCGTCAAGGCCTGGCTGCTGGAGGGCCATCGGGTGGACGGCCGCGCCAAGAACGAGATCCGTCCCCTGGCCGCCGAGGTGGGTGTGCTCCCCCGTGTGCACGGCTCGGGCCTGTTCACCCGCGGCCAGACCCAGGTGCTGTCCATCTGCACCCTGAACACCCTCTCCGCCGCCCAGAAGCTGGATACCATCTGGGAGGAGGAGGAGAAGCGGTATATGCACCACTACAACTTCCCCGCCTTCTCCACCGGCGAGGCCCGGGCCGCCCGGTCCACCAACCGCCGGGAGAAGGGCCACGGCGCCCTGGCCGAGCGCGCCCTGGAGCCCGTCATCCCCAGCGTGGACGACTTCCCCTACGCCATCCGGGTGGTGTCCGAGGTGCTCTCCTCCAACGGCTCCACCTCCCAGGGCTCCATCTGCGGCTCCACCCTGGCGCTGATGGATGCGGGCGTGCCCATCTCCGCCCCGGTGGCGGGCATCTCCTGCGGCCTGATCCAGGATGATGACGGCGGCTTCACCACCTTCATCGACATACAGGGTGTGGAGGACTTCCACGGCGAGATGGATTTCAAGGTGGCGGGCACCAAGAAGGGCATCACCGCCATCCAGATGGACATCAAGAACGACGGCTTGTCCCACGCCATCATCAAGGAGGCCCTGGACATCACCAAGGACGCCCGGTACGCCATCCTGGACGAGATCATGCTGCCCTGCATCGCCCAGCCCCGGGCCGAGGTGAGCCGCTACGCCCCCAAGATGATTACGGTGAAGATCGACCCGGACAAGATCCGGGAGGTCATCGGCAAGGGCGGCAGCGTCATCCAGAAGATCACCGCCGAGTCCGGCGCGCAGATCGACATTGAGGACGACGGCACCATCCACATCGCCTCCCCCAACGCCGAGGCCTGCGAGATCGCCAAGAAGATGATCGACACCATTGTCTTTGTCCCCGAGGTGGGCTCCCTGTACTACGGCAAGGTGGTGCGCATCCTCCAGTTCGGCGCCTTCGTGGAGCTGGCCCCCGGCAAGGACGGCATGGTCCACATCTCCAAGCTGGCCAACCACCGGGTGGCCAAGGTGGAGGATGTCATCAACATCGGCGACATGATCTGGGTCAAGGTTACCGACATCGACGAGAAGGGCCGGGTCAACCTGTCCTACAAGGACGCCCTCCGGGAGATTGAGGAGAAGAAGGCCCGGGGCGAAATTGTAAAGTAACACACTTTACACGGATATGTTTTACAGCGGGTGGGTACTTGTTACCCACCCGCTTCCTGTTCCGGCGGGCATTTTCAAGAAAGCGGTATCTGGACACCGGCCCTCCGCCATGTTATAATAAAAGGCCGCCACGCTGCGGGGAAACCCCGGCGCGGCATACAGGGAAGTCATTCGGCAGACAAAGCGGACCATTCCCAAAACCTTTTTCTGCGGAGGAGATCTTTATGAAATTCCTGATTAACAAACGGCTTGCCTCACGCATCGGCATCATCACCACCGCCATCACCCTGGCCGGGATGCTGCTGCTCTGGATCGTGGTGTCCACCAACACCGCCGCCATGGTCAAGAGCGACATCACCAACCAGATGACAGACGCCGTGGAGTCCCGCGCGTCCATCATTGACGAATATGTGGCCTCCGCCGAAGAATACGTCTCCGCTTTCGCATTGGGCGGCGAGGTCCGGGCGCTCCTGCTGGACCCGGAAAACCCCGAGCTGCTTGCGCGGGCCCAGCAGTACACCGAGGACTTTGCCGGCCTCAAGGGCATTTTCGAGGGATTGTACATCGCCACCCCGGACACCTATGTGCTCACCCACACCTCCCAGGGCGCCATCGGCATCACCACCCGGACGGGGGACTCGCTGAAATCCTTCCAGGACACCATCCTGGCCACCCGGTCGCTGACCAACCTGGGCATTATGGAGTCCCCCGGCACCGGCAGTATGATTTTATCCATGTACAGCCCTATTTTTGACGGACAGCGGTGCATTGGCTACGTGGGGGCCGGGGTGTACGCCAGCCGCCTTATGGACGCCCTGCTCAACCTGGATATCCAGGGCCTGCCTAACAGCGAATATGTGTTTTTGAACGTGGACACAGGCGTATACCTCTACCACCAGGACGGCGAGCTGCTCAACACCGTCACCACTGATCCCGGATACCAGGAGATCCTCCAACGCATCCGTTCGGACGGCAGCACCCAGGCCAGCACCCACTCCTATCGGGACGAAAACGGCACCAACCAGCTGGTGGTCTATAAATACCTGATGGACCGGGGCTGGGTCTTTATGGTGCGCAACAACGCGGCCCAGGTCTATGGCTCCGTGACCACCGTGCGGGTGCTGGTGGGGGCGCTGTGCGCCATGATGGCCGCCGCCATCATCCTCATCACCCTGCTCATCCTCCGCCGGGAGGGGCGGGAGCTCATGGCGGTGGAGCAGGCCATCGGGCGGCTGGGGGATCTGAACCTGTCCGCCGACCGGGAACTGGAGGTATTCTACAGCCGCTCCGATGAGATCGGCATGATCGCCCAGACCACCCACCGGGTATGCGGCGCCCTGCGTGAGACCATCGACGACGTGAGCCGCATCCTGGGCCAAATGGCCGGGGGCGACTTCACCGTGGACGTGGAGGAAAACCAGCACCTGTACATCGGCGACTTCCGCACCCTGTCCGAGAGCCTGAACTCCATCCGCTCCAACCTCACAGCCGTCATCCGGGACATCACCCAGGTGGCGGGCCAGGTGGACGCCAGCGCGGACCGGGTTTCCTCCGACGCCCAGACCCTCTCCCAAGGCACCGTGGAGCAGGCCGCCTCCGTCAACGCCCTGGTGTCCCATGTGACTGAAATCACCTCCCAGCTCCAGGCCAGCACCGTGCGCTGCGGCAGCGCCAGCGACCTGGTGGCCAAGGCCACCGGCTACGCCGACGAGGCGGACGCCAAGATGGACCAGCTGCTCACCGCCACCCATAACATCGACCAGTCCTCCGCCCAGATCGGCACCATCATCAAAACCATTGAGGACATCGCCTTCCAGACCAACATACTGGCCCTGAACGCCGCGGTGGAGGCCGCCCGGGCGGGGAACGCCGGCAAGGGCTTCTCCGTGGTGGCCGACGAGGTGCGCACCCTGGCCGCCCGGTCCGCCCAGGCCGCCCAGAATACCAACAGCCTCATCAACCGCTCCATCCAGGACGTCAAAACCGGCACGGACTCCACCGACCAGGCCGTATCTGCCATGCATGTCATCGGCGACTGTATCTCGTCCATCAAGGCCCTTATGGACGAGATCGCCGCCGCCAGCGTCCAGCAGTCCCAGATGATTTCGCTGGTGGAAAACGGCATCAAGGAGATCTCCGCCGTGGTGCAGGCCAACTCCTCCGCCGCCGAGCGCAGCGCCGCGGTGTCCAAGGAACTGTCCGGCCAGGCCCGCGCCCTGAACGGCCTCATCGGCCGCTTCCATATCAGGTGAGCCCCGCTTAAAAATTTGTTTGACATTAAGTGACTATTGTGATAGTATCTTTTTGGGATTACTATTGCAATAGTCACTTTGCGCTTCCCGGCGCACAGAGCCTGTTTAATATCTCGAAAAATGTCAGTTGACGAAGGAATTTCCGTCAGGCGAGGCGGGATTTCGCGGGAATAATTGTATTTATTTCAAGAAAGCCCAATGAAGCACGGCGGGAAAAGAGCCGGCAAATGGCGTTTTGAGAGATTTGTAACAGGCGCTCAGAAGGAGGTCATACCCATGGAAAAGCTGTACGACTCGGAGCTGAAGGTGATGGAGCCGCTGTGGGCGGACGGGCCGCTGTCCGCGGGCGCGCTGGCCAAGCGGCTGGGGGCGTCCTGCGGCTGGAACCGCAACACCACCTACACCGTCATCAAAAAGCTCATCGACAAGGGGGCTGTGGCCCGGTCCGACCCCGGCTTTGTCTGCGCGCCGCTCATCACCCGCCGGGAGGTCCAGCGTCAGGAGACGGACAGCCTCATCACCCGGCTGTTCGGCGGCTCCAAAGCCCAGTTCCTCTCCGCCTTCCTCGCCGAAAAGGATCTCACCCCGGCCCAGGCCGCCCAGCTCCGGGCCTTGATTGAAACGCTGGAAACGAGGTGAGCATATGGCCCAGCTGCTGCAAAACGCCCTGTATGGCACGGCGCTGATTCTGGCCGCGTCCCTTCTGCGCCGGATTTTGAAGGGCCGCTTCCCTCCCGGGGCCCGGCTGGCGCTGTGGGCCCTTTGCCTGCTCCGCCTGCTCGCCCCCGCCGCCCCCGGGAGCGCCCTTTCCCTCTGGGGGCTGCTGGCCGGGCCCGCGCCCCAGCCTGCCCAAACGCCGCAGGTATCCAGCCCTGTCCAAACCGTCCCTGCCGCCCCAGCTCCCGCCCCCCAGCCCGCCGCCCCAGCCTTTCCCTGGGAAATGGTTCTTGCCGCCGTCTGGCTGGCGGCGGGCCTGGTGTATCTGGTGATCTATGCGGGCATGGCGCTGGCGGCGGGGCTGGCGCTGGCCCTGCGCTATGTCCTCAGTTGGCGGCGCACCCGCCGGGCGGTGGAATGCGCCATCCCCATCCCCCGGCCCGACCCCCGCTATTTCCCCCTGCCCAAGTGCGCCCGCCTGCGGGAGGGCGTGGTGGACGGCGCGCCCCTCACCTTCGGCGCGGTAAAGCCCACGGTGGTGCTTCCCCCCGGCCTCTCCGGGGTGGAGCTGGACTGCGTGCTGGCCCACGAGGGGGTGCACGCCGCCCGGCGGGACAACCTGTGGCACTACGCCATGGCGCTGGCCCTCGCCGTCCACTGGTGGAACCCGGCGGTGTGGCTCATGTCCCGGCTTTTGCGGCGGGATATCGAGCTGGCCTGCGACCGGGCGGCGGTGAACCGGCTGGGGGCGGACAGGCGGGCGGACTACGCCCGTGCCCTGGTATCCCTTGCCACCCAGGGGGAAGGTGCCCCCTTCTCTCACACGTTCGGTCGGAAACTGACCGAGGAAAGGATTCTATCCGTTATGAAATTCAAGAAAACCACCATTTTAGGCGCGGTTTTATCCCTGGCGCTGGTGCTGGCCGTTACCGCCGCCCTTGCCGCCGGCCCTGCGAAGCCCACCCCCGCCCCGTCGCCCACAGACAGCGCCGGCAGACCGTCCGGCCCAGCTGGCATCCGGGTGAAAATCACCGATACGCCGCTGCCCGACGAGGCATCCGATAGGATAGCTGACCTCCTCTGCCGCATTGATGGGGAGGAATTCAACGGTGAACCCGCAAGCTCTCCGGAACACTCCTCCTGTCCCCACCTGCACTACAGGGACGCGGGGGTCGCCTACTCCTTCCGATCCGCCACGGAAGCTGCCCATACAAAAATCCAAGTCTTCCTCGAATGGTGCTTTGATTGTGAGGACGCGTTTGTCACCTCCGTCGAGCGGACGGAAGAACCCCACAGCTTCACCTTTGTGCGGGCGGGGGAGGACGACAACCCCGCCTTTGGAGGGGGCAGCTATGTGGAGGCCGACCACAGCGCGCCGGACCCCAGCCAGCACCACTTTATCTTCAGCCACACTTGCTCGGATTGCTTGTACAGCTGCCAATACACCGTAAACGCGGGCTGCAGTGAGGATGGCTGCGTTGATATCCAGTCTGTAACCACGGATATCCAGCCTGTGACGGCAGAGCCCCCCGTGCGGACTTCCAGCGGAACGTATGCGCCCTGCCAGGCGGAGGACTGCGCTGTGCCCTACGACCACTTCCACCTGGACGGCAAGGTGGTGCGGATATACCGGGAGAATCCCGGCCTGCTGTGCGCCCGCTCCAGCTGTGACAAGACAGGTCCCCACACCCACGACAGCGTCCAGTTCGTGGACAAGGCCCCCGAGGCGTATACCATCCTCCACCCGGAGCTGGAACCCGTGCCCTCCGCCGCGCCCTAACCCGCCTTTCGCAGTAACAGCAAGGCCCCCGGCGTGAGCCGGGGGCTTCTTTATGCCAACCTGTACGGTTTGCGGGCCGGGGCGCGTCCATCCGCGCTGCTCACGACGGCTCTGCGCTTCCCGTTGTCACGCTTCGCCTGTTCGCGACGGCTCTGCGCTTCCCGCTACGGCAGGTTCAATTCTCTGATGACCTCCTGAAGCTGCCCGGCGGAGGCGTTCAGCGCCTCCCGCTCGCCGTCGGCCAGGGGGATCTCCAGAATCTGCTCCACCCCCCGCCGTCCCACAATGGACGGGATGGACAGCGCCAGGTCCCGCAGCCCGTACTGGCCCCCCAGCACCACCGACACGGGCAGGATGGCCCGCTCGTCCTTCATGACGCACTCGGCGATCCGGGCCACCGCCATGGCGATGCCGTAATAGGTGGCACCCTTGCGCTTGATGATCTCATAGGCGCTGTCCCGCACGTCCTCATAGATGCGCTGCTCCGCCTTGCGGTGGTTGGTGTGGCCCCGCATGGCGCAGAAGTCGTCCAGCGGCACGCCGGACACGTTGGCCCCGCTCCAAACGGCCAGCTCGCTGTCCCCGTGCTCGCCCACGATGACGGCGTGGATGGACCGGCTGTCCACCTTCAGGTGCTCCCCCAGCAGGTAGCGCAGGCGGGCAGAGTCCAGCACCGTGCCCGAGCCCATCACCCGGTGGGCGGGGTAGCCGGAGATGCGGAAGGCGGCGTAGGTGAGCACGTCCACCGGGTTGGACACGATGAGCAGGATGCCCTCAAAGGGCCGGGCGGTGATCTGGGGGATGATGGAATTCAGGATGGACACGTTCTGGCCGATGAGCTCCAGCCGGGTCTGGCCGGGCTTCTGGTTGGCCCCGGCGGTGACCACGATGAGGGCGCAGTCGCTCAGGTCGTCGTAGCCCCCGGCGTGTACGTCCATGGCGGCGATATAGGGCAGGCCGTGGCTTAAATCCATGGCCTCGCCCACGGCCTTGTCCTGGTTGGCGTCGATGAGCACCAGCTCGCTGAACAGCCCCCGCTGGATGAGGCTGAAGGCGATGGAGGAACCCACAAAGCCGCAGCCGATGACGGCGGCCTTTCGATGGTTGAGCATAGGAAAAACCCCTTCTGTTTTTTGGTAGTGTGCCCGAAACAGAAGGGGTTATGCCTGGAACCTGTATTCACAACCTCAGTTCACCGCCTGGCCGGGCCTTTCCCCGCCATGCCGCGTAAAATTTTCTTGAAATAAACACAATGATTCCTGCGAAAATTTGCCTTGTCTGACGGGGAAATCCCCCGGCTATCCCAGGTTCTTATTTGTCCAGCCGTTCATGGCAATAGGGGCACAGCTGGATGCCCTTGCCCACCCGCCCCAGGTATTCGCCGCAGTGGGGGCAGCGCCAGTGGGAAAAGCTGTAGCGGATGAAGGCCAGCAGGAGGATGGCCGACAGCAGGGCCAGCGGCATACTGCCCAGCACCCCGGCCAGTATCATGGACGCCCCCATGGCCCCGAACAGCCCCCACATCACCCGCTTTGCCCTTTGGAGCTTCACAAGCCCGCCTCCTTTTGCCGCGCCGCGGCGGTTTGCCCGCCTATTGTCCCCCGTCCAGCCGTTTGCCGCACCGGGGGCAGACATCCCCCACTCCCACCCCCAGGTGTTCCCCGCAGTGGGGGCAGCGCCACAGTACCCGGTTGGCGGCGATGGCAGCCGCCACGAAGGCAAGCGAGATCCAGAATGTCACGGCGGAAAACCGCACCAGCTGCCACACCATCAGCCCCGCCGCGGCCACATTCAGGGCGTTCATCAGCATTTTTCTTTTTTTAAAGTCCATACCGTCCTCCTCCGCGCTACTCCAGCCCGTACCGCTTCAAAACCGCCTCAAACCACCCCGGCAGGGGGGCCTCCACCTCCACCCGTTCCCCGGTGGCGGGGTGGGTGAAGGTGAGCCGCGCCGCGTGGAGGCACTGCCCCGCCAGCCCGGGCACGGGCCTTTTGGCCCCGTACACCGTGTCCCCCAGCAGGGGGTGGCCGAGATAGGCCATGTGCACCCGGATCTGGTGGGTGCGGCCCGTCTCCAGGCGGCAGGTGATGTGGCTGTGGCCGTTTTGCGTGTCAACCACCTGCCAGTGGGTCACCGCCTCCCGGCCATCGGGGGTGACGGCCATCCGCTTGCGGTCTGTGCGGTGCCGCCCGATGGGGGCGGACACCGTGCCGCTGCCCTCCTTGAAGCCTCCCACCGCCACGGCGTGGTACAGCCGGAACAGGGAGTGGTCCTGGAGCTGGGCGGCCAGGGCCAGGTGGGCCCGGTCGTTTTTCGCCGCGATGATAAGCCCCGAGGTGTCCCGGTCGATGCGGTGGACAATGCCGGGGCGCAGCGCCCCGTTGATCCCGGAGAGCGAACTTTTGCAGTGGTATAACAGGGCGTTGACCAGCGTGCCGTCCGGATGGCCCGGCGCGGGGTGGACCACCATCCCCACGGGCTTGTTCACCACGATGACGTCGCCGTCCTCATAGGCCACGTCCAGGGGAATGTCCTGGGGCGTGATGTCGATAGGCTCCGGCTGGGGCGGGGTAATGCGCACCTCGTCCCCCGGCTGGAGGCGGGCGTTTTTCTTCAGCGCCCTCCCCCCCAGGGTGACCCGCCCCTCCTCCAGCCACCGCTGGGCGGCGGAGCGGGTGAGCCCGTCCAGGGCGGCGGACAGCACCGCGTCCGCCCGCCCCGGCTCACTGACCGTCAGGGGGAAGCTGGGCTGCGTCATCGGCCCCGCCCTCCTTTTTTTCGTCCTTGCCCATATACAGCAGCACATACAAAAACAGCAGGGGCACCCCTACGGTGATGCAGCAGTCGGCCACGTTGAACACGGCGAAGTCTATGAAGGTGGTTTTGAACATGTCGGTGACAAAGCCGAACACCGCCCGGTCGATGAGGTTGCCCACCCCCCCCGCCAGCACCAGGGCGGCGGAAAACAGCCCCAGCCGGTTTCGAAAGAAGCCCGTTAAAATGAGCCGGCACATGACCAGCACCACCGCGGCGGAGGTGAGGGTAAGCAGCCAGGTGTGCTGGCGCAGTAGGGAAAAGGCCGCCCCGGTGTTCTGCACATAGGTCAGCTCCAGCAGATACGGGATGAAGGGGACGGCCCCGCCCAGGGGGATGTGGGCGCGCACCAGGTATTTGACGATTTGGTCTAGGACCACCAGCGCGGCGGCCAGGATCGCGTAAAACATGGGATCAGCCTTTCTTTTCCTCAAATGTGACGCTTATGCCCAGCTCCCGGCACTTGGCCAGCGCCAGGTCGTGGCCCTGCCCGGCCGCCAGGGCATACCAGCGGCGCGCCTGTTCCGGGTCGGGGGCAGTCCCCGTCCCCTCCTCATAAAAGCACGCCAGGTTATACTGTCCGTCCCGGTCCCCGTGTCCGGCGGCCCGTTTGGTCCACTCAAACGCCAGGCCCAGATCCTTTTCTACCCCCAGCCCATCGTAATAGAAGTAGCCCACCTGGCATTCCGCCAGCGGGTAACCCTCCCGGGCCAGGGCCAGATGGCCCGCAAAGCACGCCTCATACTGCCCCGACTCAAAGTAGTCCGCAATCAGGCGGTTACATTCGTCGTACTCCTTGCAGGGCCTGTAATATCCCCGCCCGGACCTTTCCTCCAAAAACGGGATCACTTCCCAAAGGGAGGGGCACACCGCCGCCGTCATATCCAAAAACCGCCTCTCCGGCGTTTTCAGGTCGGGCACGCAGATTACCGGAATCCCGGCGGCGTGGGCGGCCTGTATGCCCGCCCCACTGTCCTCCAGCACCAGGCAGTCCCCCGGTGCCCGGCCCAGCTTTTCGCACGCCTTTAAAAACACATCCGGGGCGGGCTTACCCTGCTCCACCTCGCCCGCGAACACAAACTGGTGGAAATATTCCGTAACGCCGTGCCGGTCCAGCAGGTTCAGCGCCCGGTCCCTGGTGCTGGACGAGGCCACGGCAGTCCCATAGCCCCTCTGCCGCAGATAGGACAGCAGCTCCCCGGCCCCGGCCTTCAGCGGAACCCCCTCGGCGTGGAGCTCCTCTTCCCGGCGGAGGATGCGCTCCAGCGCCTCCTCCGCCGGGAAGGGGAGCTTGTACGCCTCCACCAGATGGGCGGCGTTGACGGTCTCCGGCTTGCCGCTGAAGCTGCGGGTGTACTCCTCCAGCGCAAAGGGGCGGCCGAACCGGGCCAGGATCTCCTTCAAAATCTGGTAGCAGATGGTCTCCGTCTCCACCAGCAGGCCGTCCAGGTCAAAAATCACCGCTTGGATCATATGTCTCCCTCCGTTCAGCGAATATGCCTGAGCTGGGTGGCCAAACGGTCAAGCCTGCGGCGCGCTGGCCCCCGTTTATCCTCCGGCAGCGCAAGTCCGCACAGCGCCCCCACTTTTTCCGCCGCCTGCCGGATGTCCAGACCGTCCGTGTCCACCTTTTCCTCCGTAACCTGGGTTGTAAAGGCGTCCAGGCACCGCCCGATCTGTCGATACCCCCAGGAGCCGGGCCGCTCCAGCCGGGAGGCCAGGCGTTTTTTCAGGGTGTCCTCCCCCGCCCAGAGGATGAAATGCCGCACCTGGTGCTTTTTTGCCAGAGCGCCCACCAGTTCCTCATAATAGTCCCGGCTGGTGACGGTCATGGGCACAATGATGTGCCCGCCGTACCGGGAGGCGGCGTAGTCCAGCATGTCCAGGTTGAAGGCCCGCCACATGGGGAATTCCTGGAAATCGTCCAGCCCCAGCCCGGGGGGCAGGTTGTCCCGGATGAAAAATCCGGCGTTCTCCGGGTCGTAAACATAGGAGCCGGGCAGGCGGCGGCTGAGCTCATAGGCGGTCTGGGTTTTGCCCGCGCCGAAGGCGCCGTTGAGCCAGATAATCATGAAGCCCGCCCCTCCCTCACAGGTTTTTAACGAACATCAGCTCATACCCCTCGCCGGGGGGCAGAAACCCGCCCACGGCCTCATAGCCCAGCCTCTCATAAAAATGCTGGGCGCATTCGCGAGACTGGGTGGAGGTCATGACGGTCTCATAGCCCGCCTGCCGCATCTCCGCCTCCCAGTGTCCCGCCAGCGCCCGCCCCAGGCCGCGCCCCCGGCTCCCGTCCAGCACAAAGAGCAGGTTCATAAAGGGGGTGTTGTCCCAGAACAGGTTCCAGCGCAGCCAGCCCGCCAGCCTGCCCCGCTCCTCCGCCGCGTACACCCGGCCCAGCCGGACGCTGGTTTCCAGCTCCTGGGGGGCGATGTGGCGGTCCAGGCGGGAAAGGGCGGGAAGGTCGCCCGGCCCTGCGGTTCGTATGTTCATCGGAGTTCTTCCGCCTCCTATTCTTTGGGCTGCCACAGCGCATGGTGGGAATACGGGTCATGGATTACAATGTATTTCTGGTGGGAGCGTCCGCCGTAATTGTAATGGAGGAAAAATCTTTTGTCAATGAACAGGCAGAACAGCCGGACCACATCTGCCTGTTCTCCCGTCTCATAGAGGACATCGTAGGTATGGGCCGGCCAGTCAGGCGCGGCGCGGTGCGCGGAGCCCTCCGGGCGCTTGGCGTACAGGGCGGTCTGCACGCCGTTTTTGGTCAGGGAGAACCGATTTCCGGCGTGAAAGAACAAGCGGTACTCGTCCTGGTGGATGCGGAAGGTCATGGCGGGCCTGGTGCGACGCTCCAAAGATCCGCCCACCATCTCCTCTCCCTCAAAAACCTTGTACCGCGTGGAAAAGAACATCTGCACAAGCAGGGAAAACCACAGCAGCCATCGCCAGCAGACCCAAAACCAGCGGTCTGTCTCCCGCAGGCTGAGGTTTGGCGCGCCGTCCCGGAAAACCTCAATATCCTCCATGGCAAAGCCGTTGGTTTGGCGGGCATAGCCAATCACCGCCCCATTTTGGACATAATGAACCAACTTCTTGTCCGGCTCCAGCTCACTCAGCTGGCGGCTTATGGTCATCTTGGCCATGATGCCTCACCTCAAAAAAACTGCCAGGGCTTTCGCCCCGGCAGTCATTATATCACAGCTTTTCCTATTTGGAAAGGGCCTCGTCAATGGCGCGGGCGGCGGTCTTGCCCGCGCCCATGGCCAGGATGACGGTGGCGGCCCCCGTCACCGCGTCGCCCCCGGCGTACACGTTCTCCCGGCTGGTCAGGCCGTTCTCATCGGCGATGATACCGCCCCACTTCTCGGTGTCCAACCCCTGGGTGGTGGACTTGATGAGGGGGTTTGGGCTGGTGCCCAGGGCCATAATCACGCAGTCCAGCCCGATGTCGAACTGGCTGCCCTCCTTGACGATGGGGCGGCGGCGTCCGGAGGCGTCCGGCTCGCCCAGCTCCATCTCCACGCAGCGGATGCCGGACACGGAGCCGTTCCGGGGATCCCTGGGGTCGTCCGGGTTGTGGTAGCCCAGGATCTCGGTGGGGTTGGTGAGGGTCTTGAAGATGATGCCCTCCTCCTTGGCGTGCTCCACCTCCTCGGCCCGGGCGGGCAGCTCGGCCTCGGAGCGGCGGTAGACGATGTACACCTCCGCCCCCAGCCGCTTGGCGCACCGGGCGGCGTCCATGGCCACGTTGCCGCCGCCCACCACCGCCACCTTGGCGGAGTGCTGGATGGGGGTGTCCGCGCCGTCCTTGTAGGCCTTCATCAGGTTGATGCGGGTGAGGAACTCGTTGGCGGAGTATACGCCCTTCAAATTCTCGCCGGGTATGTTCATGAACTTGGGCAGGCCCGCGCCGGAGCCGATGAACACCGCCTCGAAGCCGTACTCCTCCTTCAGCTCGTCGATGGTGATGCAGCGGCCGATGACCATATTGGTCTCCACCTTCACCCCCAGCTCCCTGAGTGTGTCCACCTCCTTCTGCACGATGGACTTGGGCAGGCGGAACTCGGGGATGCCGTACACCAGCACGCCCCCCGCCAGGTGGAGGGCCTCGAACACGGTGACCTCATAGCCCTTCTTGGCCAAATCGCCCGCGCAGGTCAGCCCCGCCGGGCCGGAGCCGATCACCGCCACCTTGTGGCCGTTGGGGGCGGGGCGCACCGGCTTTTCGGTGGCATTGGCGTTGTGCCAGTCGGCCACGAACCGTTCCAGCCGGCCGATGCCCACCGGATCATTTTTGATGCCCCGGACGCACTTGGCCTCGCACTGGCTCTCCTGGGGGCAGACCCGGCCGCACACGGCGGGCAGGGCGGAGTCCTTGGCGATGATCTGGTACGCCCCCTCAAAGTCGCCCTCCGCCACCTTGGCGATAAACTCGGGGATGTGGATTTTCACCGGGCACCCGGCCACACAGGGCATATTTTTGCAGCTCAGGCACCGGGCAGCCTCGTCCATGGCCTGCTCCCGGGTGTAGCCCAGGGCCACTTCGCTGAAGTTGCCCGCCCGCACCTGGGGGTCCTGGTGGGGCATGGGGTTCTTATCGGGTCTCATGTTAGGCATATCACTTTACCTCCTGCTTGAACAGGTTGCACGCCTCTTCATAGGCGTGGCGCTCAAAATCCTTGTACATGGCGCCCCGGGCCATGGCCTCATCGAAGTCCACCTTGTGGCCGTCGAACTCCGGGCCGTCCACGCAGGCGAACTTGGTCTCGCCCCCCACGGACAGGCGGCAACCGCCGCACATGCCGGTGCCGTCGATCATGATGGGGTTCATAGACACCACGGTGGGGATATTATACTCCTTGGTGAGCCGGCACACGAACTTCATCATGATGACGGGGCCGATGGCGATCACCCGGTCGTACTGGGCCCCCGTCTCGATCTGCTCCTTCAGCAAATCGGTGACCAGCGCCTTTTTGCCGTAGGAGCCGTCATCGGTTCCGATGATGAGGCTGGTGGAGGCGGCGCGGAACTCATCCTCCAGAATCACCAGATCCTTGTTGCGGAAGCCCACGATGAGGTCCACGTGGCAGCCCACGTCGTGGAGCTTCTTGGCCACGGGGTAGGCGATGGCGGTGCCCACGCCGCCCCCCACCACGGCCACCCGCTTCAGGCCCTCGGTCTCGGTGGCCCGGCCCAGGGGGCCCACGAAATCCTGGAGGGAATCCCCCTCCTCCTTGTGGTTGAGCTTTTCGGTGGTGGCCCCCACCACCTGGTAGATGATGGTAACGGTGCCGGCCTCCCGGTCAAAATCGGCGATGGTCAGGGGAATGCGTTCCCCCTCTCCGTCCACCCGGAGGATAATGAACTGGCCGGGCTCGGCCTTGCGGGCCACGGCGGGGGCCTTGATCTCCATCAGGGACACGGTGGGATTGAGCACCCGTTTTTTTACGATCCGATACATAGCTTCTCCTCTTTCCTATGGATATCAGCGCACCCGCAGGGCGGTACGCCATGGGCTGATTGTGAATATTATAACACAACCTCCCCTCCCCGTCAATTTCAATCCCCTGGAAACCGTCCCGGAAATCCCCCATATCTGCAAAAAAGGGGACTGACCCCGTCAGTCCCCTTTTCCCTCTCAGAATACGGCCACCCGCAAAATGATAGCCAGCGCCGCGGCGGCCACGCTCACGGTGGACGCCAGCTCCGCCCAAAACGCCGCCCGGCGGCTCTTCCTGGGCCGGGGCGCGGGCATGCTCAGCTCCTCCGCCGCCGTCCCGTCCGCGCTCTCCTCCCCGCATGCCTCCAGGTTGGCCGCCCTCCAGGCCGTCAGGTCGATCACGTTATCCCCGCCCCGGGCGCGCCCGGACTGCCGCACCACGGCCGTCTGGCAGATATCCCCCGCCGACCCGCCGAACCCGGCGGCCATGGCGCCGCCGCTCCATGTGGTCAAGGTATTGTACGCAGTGTTCATAGCCAAAGCCTCCTCATTTGGTACGGCTCCATCATAGCGGGATCTGAGTCCCATAAACCGGTCCCTTTTTGCTTTTGAAACAGTTGTTTCTTCATCCGTTTGTTTTACTATTTATTATAATAGTATATTCGTTCGCCTTTGTCAAGTCTTTTTCGCAAATTTGTTCGCGTTTGTTGAAAAATTTCGCCCCCGGCTAGTACCGGGGGCGAAATCCAAATCCGATTATCTGAGATAGTTGCGGGGATTGACACTGGTGCCGTTGATACGCACCTCGAAGTGGCAGTGGGGGCCGCTGACGTTGCCGGTGGCGCCGGAGCGGGCGATAATCTGCCCCTGGTACACCTTCTGCCCCACGCTCACCAGCAGCTGGGAGTTGTGGGCATAATAGGTGACGTAGCCGTTGTCGTGGCGAATGGCCACCAGCTTGCCGTAGCTGCCGCTCCAGCCGGACTTGATGACGGTGCCGCCGTCGGCCGCCTTGATGGCGGTGCCGGTGCGGCAGGCGATGTCCAACCCCAGGTGGAAGTCATAGCTGCCCCACAGGTTGCGCCCGCCGAAGTTGGAGGTGATGGGCCCCCGCACCGGCCAGATGAAGTAGCCGTTGGAGGCGGTGACAGGCCGGGGGGTGGTGCCGGTGTAGGCATAGGTGGTGGTGGGCTCCTTCAGGGTCTCGGCGGAGAGGATATTCCGGCCCTGCTCCACGCCGTTGATATAGGTGACGTGGGCGTTGACCCGTTCCACGCCGTCCTCACCCTGCTCTTTTACCTTGGTGTCGCCCACATAGAGCTCGGCGGTCTCGATATACTCCACCGGGCTGGGGATCTCCTGTTCATAGGTCTCCTCGGTGGTGTTCTCCACCGACAGGAAGGGCACCGCCTGCTGGATGACCAGCTCCTGGCCCACCCAGATTTTATCCACCAGCACATCGGGATTAAGGACGGACAGCTCGTTGGGCCACATGTCCAGGGAGTAGGCGATAGCGTTGAAGGTGTCGCCCTTCTTCACCTCGTAGGTGGACTGCTCCACCCGCAGCTGGCCCAGGGTGGTGCGAATGGACTCCACATCATATTGGGTGTTGGACGGCAGCTCGATGGGGTAGACCTCCACATCCTCCACAAAATCATAGCGGATGGTGTTCTCGGTGAGGTAAGGCTGGGCCACCTCGTCCAGCAGCTGGTACAGCGCGTCCTTGGTGGGGGCGTAGCCCAGCTCCTGGCCGTCCACCCGCATCCCGTAGGCGGTGACCAGCGCGCCCACGCCGTCGAACAGGGCGTCCTCGATCTGGGCCGCGTCGCTCAGCTCGTCGGGGGACACGTAAACCGGGGTCATGGAGATCTCCGCGTCGTAGGCGAACTGCTCCCCCAGGATGTCGGAGGCCCGGGACTCGATGTTGCTGACAATGGCGTCCTTCTCGTCGGGGCTGGACACCACGCCCACCTCCTGGCCGTTCACGTTCATGGCGTAGGCCCGGATATAGCTGCCGTTGAAGGCGCCGACGCCGATGACCACCGCCAGCAGCGTCACATACAGCAGCGGGGACACCGGGTGGCGGTCCACCACGCCGCGGATCTTGGCCGCGGCCTGGGCCACCCGGCCCTGCCTGGCGGGGGCCTGGGCGCGGCCCTTCTTTTCCTCCGCCACAGCCAGCGCCTGGACGGGAAGGGCGGGGCGCGCCTCCCCGGCCTGCTTTTCCCTGGCCGGGCCCCGTCTCACCCGCTTCCCCGCGGACCTGGCCCGGTTGAACGCGGCCCTGGCTCCGCCCACCGCCTCCTTGGCGCCGTCCAGCGCGTCCTTCACGCCGCCCAGGGCAGCCTTGGCGTCGTCCAGCGCGTCCTTGGCCCTCCCCTTCAGGGCGGCGGCGGAATGCTTCTCCTTCCGGACCTGGGCGGCCCGGGCGCGGGCGGCCTCCCGCTCGGCCTGCTTCTCGGCGGCCTCGGCCTGCTCGATATATTGCCTCCAGGACTGGGGCCTGGCGGCCCCGCCCCCTTCTCTTTTGTCCGGGCCGGCCCGGCCGGCCCCCGTTACCGTCTTCTCCACACTCTCATGCTCTCTCTCGGTCTGCTTCACGGATGTCCCTCCTGTTGGTCTGGGGAAGCCCCCGTCCGACGCGCCTGCGGCGCTTTGCGGACCCTGTCAGCCTTCCCCTGGTTTCCGGCAAGTTACAAAAAATCCGAAAAGAGTTACAAAATGGTTACAGTCTCATCCTACACCATTTTGCCCCTCCCGTCAAGTCCCGAATTTCCGGCGCGGACTGGACCGTCCGTTTTACCGGGGCATATCTTGTTGTCTTTTCGGGCCATTTGGGGGACCGTGGCACATTTTATGGTGCCCCCGGCGAAACCGCCAAATTTTTCCCGCTTTTTTCGTCCTTTTGCCCAGCCCCCTTGACAGCGCCGCCCCGGCAGTTTACAATAGGGACACCGCAAAGTGAATGGAATATCACAGGGGCGCTGGGGGTCATCCCCGGCTGTGATGTGGAACGAATCGCAGTTCCCGGTCCCTCGTACCTGATCCGGGTAATGCCGGCGTAGGAAGTGAATCCGACAAGATGGGCCGTTGTCGTTTCTCTCGCTTACCGCATTGCACCGTTTGCATTGCGGTATACTTATTTTTAGGAGGAACGGCACATGAACAAAACACACAACGCAGTCCGCGCCATGGTAGAGGGGGCCATTTTCGTGGCCATCGCCGAGGTTTTGGGTTACCTCAAGCTGTGGCACATGCCGGAGGGGGGCTCCATCTCGCTGATGATGCTGCCCATCGTGGTCTACGCCCTGCGCTGGGGGCTGGGGCAGGGCTTGCTGGCCGGGCTGGCCCTGGGCATCCTGGACTTCATGCTGGGCGGCGGCGTCTCCATCGGCTGGCAGTCCATCATCGGCGACTATGTGGTGGCCATCACCGCCCTGGGGCTGGCCGGGCTGGGCCGCAAGAAGGGCCTTCCCGGCATCGTCCTGGGTTCCGCCCTGGGCTGTCTGGGCCGGTTTGTGTCCATCTGGATCACCGGGGCCACCCTGTGGGGGGAGTACATGTTCGACATCTACGGCCTGCCCATGGACAATGAATTCGTATACTCCTTCCTGTACAACCTGCCCGTGCTCATCTCCGGCGTCATCACCGTGGCGCTGTGCGTGGTGCTCTACAAGATCAAGCCGGCGCAGAAATACCTGCTGGGCGAGGACATCGCCTGAGGCAACACCTGGCCCCCGCCCCCGGATGGGGCGGCCAATTGTCTTGGGCGGGGATATTGCCTGACAAAAGACAAGGGGGCCTTCTCGTGGGCAAATTCGACGGCGTACTGTTCTTCACCGACTACGACGACACCTTATATAACAGTTCCCACGCCGTCTCCCCGGAAAACCGGGCGGCCATCCGCTACTTTATGGACAACGGCGGCTGGTTTTCCGTGGCCACCGGCCGGGCCCACCGCACCTTCACCCCCCAGATCGAAAAGGAGGATATCCCCCTCAACGCCCCGGTGGTGCTGTCCAACGGCGCGGCCATCTACGACTACGCCGCGGACCGCTACGTGGTGGACAGCCAATTGGATTCGGACGCCCCGGCCTGGCTGGCCCAGCTGTGCCGGGAGTTCCCCGAGCTGGGGTTCGAGGCGTACCACGGCGAGGACATCTACGTCCACAACCCCAACGAGGTCACCCGCAGCCACCTGGCCCGGGTGGGCGGCTCCCAGCTTCTCGCCCCCATCGGCGAGATGCCCACCCCCTGGAGCAAGGTGATCCTCCAGCAGGACGAGCCCTATCTCCGCCGGGTGCAGGCCCGCCTGCTCTCCCTGTGGGGGAGCAGGTGCGAGGCCATCTTCTCCAACCGCTACCTGCTGGAGATGACCGCCAAGGGCTGCAACAAGGGGGCCATGGTGGGCAAGGTCGCCCGGCTGCTGGGCGTATCCCCCCCAAACCTCTACTGCATGGGGGACAACCAGAACGACATTCCCATGCTGGCGCTGAGCGCCATCCCCTTCGCCCCGGCCAACTGCGCCCGGGAGGTCAGGGACTGGGGGGCCCGGGTGCTGGGCAGCTGCGACGAGCACGCCGTGGCCCAGGCCATTGACATTTTAGACTCCCTCTATTGAGGGAACGCCCCCGTCCGGCGCGGACGGGGGCGTTTCGCTTTGAGCCTGCCGGACGATAAAAAGCTGTCCCCTTCCGGCGGCCTTATGAAATATATAACATGGCGCCGGGTATCTTTTCCTGTCCCCCGCCGGCGGGCCGGGGCTTGTCCGGCAGAAGGCTTCGGACGCCTCCTGTCCGGCCCCGCCCAAAAAACAAAGAAGGAGCGAAAACGAATATGAAATTTGTCAAGCGCGCCGTCGTGCTCACCCTGGCCCTTGCGCTGGCCCTGTGCCTCGCCGCCTGCGGCATGGGCAAGCCCGACATGCCCATGGAGGTCACCGTGAACGACCACACCATCGCCCTGGGCCAGACCACCACGGGCGATATGGCCGGCTGGGGCTGGCAGGTGGACTTCACCGGCTCCCAGAACGAGATCTACGAGGACGCCAAGTACGTGGCCTGCCACTTCCGCATCAAGACGGAGGAGGGCTCCGGCCACGAGTTCTGGGTCTCCGTCTATGTCCCCTTCCAGAAGAACATCAAGGGCGACTACGTGGATTTCTCCGCCGAGGAGAAGCAGTCCCGCACCGAGGGCGTGGTGTACCGGGTCAGCCTGCGCAAGGACGCCGGCGAGAACATCAAGTTCACCTACAACGGCGCGGACTACCACGGCCTTACCTGGGAGGACGTGAAGGCGTGGGGGGCCGAGCCCACCGAGCGCTCCTCCGAGTTCTCCCCCATCTACGAGCTGGAGGCGGCCCAGGGCACCCTGAAGTTCCAGAAGGGCTACACCGGCCAGGACGAGCCGGGCGAGTTCGCCGTGGTCATGAACACCAACGCCTTCGCCAAGCTCCAGAAGTAATCCCCGGTTACATAAGCGGCCCCCGCCCAAGAGGGCGGGGGCCGCCTGCGTTTTCCCTCCGGGGCGCCCTCCTATCCCTTTTCCAGGAAATAGGACGCCTCCATGTCCGCGGTGGCCAGGGCGAAGGCCAGCGGGTACTGCTGGAGGGCCTGGCCCACCACTTTATTGTCCTCCGGGCCGGAAAAGCCCATGTGCCAGCGGATGGCCATGGCCTCCTCCCGGGTGAGGCGCATGAACCCCGAGATGATGTACACCGACTTTTCCCCGTGGCCGTAGGGCAGCTTGTCCTCGTAGTAGAAGGTGGGCACCTTCTCCCACTTCCCCGTGGCGTCGTCCTTCACGTTGCGGGTGCCCGCCTTATAGCACCCGATCTTGCACAGGTCATGGAGCAGCGCCGCGATGGCCGCCGACTCCATGGGGTACTCCACCCCGTAGACCTCCCTCACCCGCTCCCGGGCCAGGTAGGACTCCAGGCAGCGGAACACGTTGACGCTGTGGTCGCACAGCCCCCCGGCGTAGGATCCGTGGTAGCGGGCGGAGGCGGGGGCGGTGAAAAAGTCGCACTTGTTCTCCAGGTAGTCCAGCAGCTCGGCGCTGCCCTCCCTGTGGATGTGCCGGGTGTATATCTCGATGAATTCCTCTTTCCCTGGCATGGCGGGCCCTCCTAAACAGATTTTCCCCATTATAGCAGAAAACCGCCGCTTTGCAAAGGACGCAAAGCGGCGGTTTTGCAAAATTTTACGAAGCCCGGGCCCCCAGCCGTTCCAGCGCCGAGCGCGTGCTGGACGCGGTGTCCTGCACCCGGATATCGATCCAGAAGCTCACATTCTCCCCGTTGTCGAACTGGAAGTTCAGGTTATTGCGGTCGTACACGTACTTGTCCCAGTCCTCCACCCGGCGCACGCCGATGCGGCCCGCCTGGAAGTCCTCCTTCACCGCCTCATACAGGGCCAGCGCGTCCGCCCCGGCGAAGTATACCGTCTGGTCTGCCTCCCCGGCGCGGCTGCCGTCCTCATAACCGGCCTCCCGGACCCGCCAGCCCTCCTCGCTGAGACGCCGCTCCGCCTCGCCAAAGCCGTAGACGTCCCAGTACAGCTCCCGGTCGTCGTACATCTGCTGGATGGCCCAGGCGGCGGTGCCCTCCTGCCCGGCCTCCTCCGGGTCCACCCATATGGGGTAGTACCGCCGGGACAGGGTGGAGCCGTTTTTCAGGTGGTAGGTGACCGTCAGGCTGGTGTCCGCCATGGAGCCGCCCGGATTGATGCCCCGCTGGTTCACCGCCGCCCGGTGGAGGGCGATGGCGTACCCCACAAATTCCGGGTCGTCCCGGGTCACGGTGAAGTAGTCCCCGCCGTCGCCCAGGGACTGCACCCTGCCCCCGTCCAGCTCCACGCTGGCCACCTGGCTGGCGTCGGGCACCCTGGTCTCAAACCCGGTGAGGTCGAAGCCCACCGCCAGGAACAGGACGGTAAACACCCCGGCCACCGCCGCCGCCCCCTTCCAGTAGCGCAGCACCCGGAAGGATTTGTCCAGCAGCATCCGGGCCGCGAAGTACCCGACGACGCCCCACACCAGGATGGAGACCATCAGGGTGGGCTCCTTCCCGTTTAAAAAGACGGCGGTAGCCATCCCAAAGGCCAGCCCCGCGCACAGGGCCACGCCGTACCGGAACACCGGGCGCATGCATTTCACCGACACCACGTCCCCGGCGCTCTCCAGCCGCCGGGCGCGGTAGAGGAAGAAGGAGCACGCGGCCAGAACCGCCGCCGCCCCGGCGTACGCCGCCACCATGCCCAGCCCGCGGCTTTGGAACGTCCCCCCGTTATACCATCCGCGCACCCCGGGGCCCAGGTTCAGCACCGGCGTGAACCACTCGACCAGCCCCTGCATCCAGGGCCCGAAGCCGTTAAAGCCGTAGTAAAACCGCTGGAACACCGTGGACAGCAGCACACACACGCCGAAGACCAGGATGTTGCCGATGCCGTAGAAGGCTGGCAGGGCCAGGATGTGGCCGGTGAACATGCCGCAGAACACCGCCAGGGAATAGAAGAAGAAGCATTCCCCGCAGGCAACGGCCAGCCAGAACCCCAGCCCCGGCAGCAGCACCGTCCCGCCGATGGCCTCGATAAGCAGGGTGAGCAGGAAAATGGCCGCGTTGGGCACGACGAGGAAGGCCAGCCCCGCCAGGTAGTGGGTGGCAAACAGCCCCTCCCGCCGCACGGGCAGGGAGCCGAAGAAATTGGCCGAGCGGGCGTTATACAGGTGGCTGCACACCGCCATGGCGGCCAACACCCCGAATACCAGCGCCAGGACCATGGCCATGTGCGCCATCTCCGGCACACTCTGGGCAAACCGCCGCATATACCCGTCCGTGAGGCCGGGGCGGGCCTGGGCCTCCAGCTGGAGCATCATCAGCCCCTGGAGGGGCAGGGCCACCAGCCAGATGGCGGAGTAGGCCCCCCACACGGGCCAGAACCGCAGTACGGTTTTCTTGAACACGGGCCAGTTAAAGAGCGATGTCCCGGACCGCATAGTCCTCACCTCCCATTTCATAGATAAAGATCTCCTCCAGCGTCAGGGGCAGGGCCTCCATAAACAGCGGCGCCAACGGCTTGAACTGGGCCTCCACCTCTTCGGCGCTCCCCCGGACGATGTAGGTATACACCCGTCCCACGTGGTCGGTATGCACCACCCGCACCCCCTGGGGCAGCTCCGGCGGCGTTTCATCGGCAAAGGCAATCTGGAGCTTCACCGTGCCCCCCTGGAGGTCGGACAGGGACCGCTCCAGCGCCACCTTCCCCCGGCTGAGCAGTCCTACATGGTCGCACACGTCCTCCAGCTCCCGCAGGTTGTGGGAGGACACCAGCACCGTGGTCCCCCGCTCGGCCACGTCCCCCACGAGCAGCGACCAGACCTGGCGGCGCATCACCGGGTCGAGGCCGTCCACCGGCTCGTCCAGCAGCAGATAGTCCGGCCTGCAGCTCAGCGCCAGCCAAAACGCGGACTGCTTCTGCATCCCCTTGGACAGGCGGCGGATGGGCCGCTTTTCGTCCACGGCGGGGAATGCCTCCCTCAGCTTCTCATAGCGGTCCGCGTCGAAGGAGGGGTAGAGCCCCCGGTAGAGCTTCATCATGTCCCGGGTGGAGGCGGAGGTGAAGTAGTACAGCTCGTCGGGTATGCCCGCCATGCGGGTTTTCACCGCCGGGTTCTCATAGATGGGCGCACCCTCCAGGGTGATTTCCCCGCTGTCCTGGCGGTAGGCCCCGGTGAGGTGGCGCAGTATGGTGGATTTGCCCGCCCCGTTGGGCCCCACCAGCCCGTAGATGGCCCCCCGGGGCACCGTCATGGTCAGCCCGTCCAGGGCGTGGAAGCCATCGAAGCTCTTGACCACGTTTTTCACTTCGATCATTTCGATTCCTCCTTCCCGAAAGCGGCGCACCGCGCCGCGATCTCCTCCCAGGCCATCCCCAGGTACAACAGCTCCTGGACGATGGTGTCCAGCTGCCGGAGCAGCTCCACCCGGCGCTTGTCGGTCACGTCCTGGGGCAGGGCGGCGAAGCTTCCCTTGCCCGGCACCGAGTAGGCGTAGCCCTCCCGCTCCAGGGCCTCATAGGCCCTCTGGATAGTGTTGGGGTTGATGGCCAGCTGCCCCGCCAGGGTGCGCACCGAGGGCAGCTTATCCCCCGGCGGGATGGCCCCCGTGATGATGAGCCGGCGCAGTCCGTCCCGGACCTGCTCGTAGATGGGGCGGCTGTCCCGCAAGTTCAGGCTGAGCATGGCCCCGCCTCCTTTCACAAATTGTACTCATTGTATTATATGTCTTAGTACAGTCATCATAGCACAGCCGCTCTCTCCTGTCAAGCGGGAAAAATCTCCCGAATATTACAAATTAAAATTTGCGCAAGACTGCTGACAACGGGCCGTACACCTGCTATAATGTTGGTGTCTACCCTTACACAGGGGGTCAAAGTGTCAAAAAACACCAAAACCGACTCGTTTCATCCCAGAATATTAGAAAGGGGTCTTTTCCTATGTCCAAACACGATTTGAACGCCGCCGCTTTCCTGGAGTGCGTAGGCGCCTTGCTGGACACCGGCGAGGTCAGCTCCATGAAGCGGTGGCGGCACCACTTCTCCATTACCTGCTACCAGCACTCCCTGTTCGTGTCCTACGTAGCCTTCCGGCTGGCCCGGTATTTTGGCTGGGACTACCGGGCCGCTGCCCGGGCGGGGCTGCTCCATGATTTGTACCTCTACGACCCCGCCGACGGCTCCGCCCACCCCGGCAACCAGTGCCTGGACCACCCGGAGTTCGCCCTGCGCAACGCCGCCGCCCTGTGCCCCGACCTGTCCGACCGGGAGAAAAACGCCATCGTGTCCCATATGTTCCCCCTGGCCGTCCACCTGCCCCGGTGCCGCGAGGCGCTGGTGGTCAACATGGCGGACAAGATCTGCGCCACCCTGGAGGTGGTCCACCTCTACCAGACCCGACGCCTGCAGCGCTGGCTCCCCCTGTCCGCCGCCTGAGCTGCGGGCGGGGTTGCTGACATAATCACCGCTTTCCCCCATTTTTCTCCCCCGCTTTCGTGAAAATGTGACAATTTTTCCAAAGTGTGAAAAATCTCTTCAAAAAACTCCGGTTTCTGATATAATGTTTTTACGGCAGGCTGCTTCCCGCCCGGCTGGGGAAGTTGATATATGTGGTTGAGAACGAATCATTACGATCAAAAGAGAGGAAGATGGGAAGCATGATCTCACACGGCAAGGATCTGAAGATTTTCGCGGGCAGTTCCAGCAAGGCCCTGGCCAGGGACATCTGCAAGGAGCTGAGCATCCCCTTGGGCAACGCCGAGACCGGCGCCTTTTCCGATGGCGAGAACTTCGTGTCCATTTTTGAGACGGTTCGCGGCTCCGACGTATTTGTGGTCCAGTCCACCAGCTCCCCGGTAAACGACAACCTGATGGAGCTGCTCATCATGATCGACGCGCTCAAGCGGGCCTCCGCCGGGCGCATCACCGCTGTCATCCCCTACTTTGGCTACGCCCGGCAGGACCGCAAGACCAAGCCCCGGGATCCCATCTCCGCCAAACTGGTGGCCAACCTCATCACCCGGGCGGGGGCGGACCGGGTGCTCACCATGGACCTCCACGCCAACCAGATCCAGGGCTTTTTCGATATCCCGGTGGACAACCTGCTGGGTTCCCCCGTGTTTGTAGACCACTTTTTCCGCCGCTTCGCCCCCGTCCATGAGGAGACCATGGTGGTGTCCCCCGATGTGGGCAGCGTGGCGCGGGCCCGGGCCTTTGCCCAGAAGCTGGATATGCCCATGGCCATCGTGGACAAACGCCGCCAGAAAGCCAACTCCTCCGAAGTGATGAACATCATCGGCGACGTCACCGGCAAAAACGTGATTTTGCTGGACGACATGGTGGACACCGGCGGCTCCCTGTGCCACGCGGCCAAGGCCCTGGTGGAGCTCGGCCACGCCAAGTCGGTCACCGCCTGCGCCAGCCACGGCGTGCTGTCCGGCCCGGCCATCCAGCGCATCAACGAATCCGCCCTGGACGAGGTGGTGTTCCTGGACACCATCCAGCCCAAGGACAATATCAATGAGCTCTGCCCCAAGATCAAGTACCTGTCCGTGGCCCACCTGTTCGCCGAGGCCATCGAGCGCATCTACCAGGAGATCTCCGTGTCAAAGCTGTGGCAGTAACCGGCTGCTGAGCCGTCGTGAGCAGGGCGGATGGAGCGCAGCGAGGGCAAAAGCCCGGCCCCCGCAAAGCGCAGGCGGATTTTGCCCGAGCCGCAGCGAAGCCGCCCGTCGCGAACAGGCGAAGCGCAACGCCAACCGGCTGCTGAGCCGTCGTGAACATCGTCGGCACAAGCTGCGCTTGTTCGCTTCCCCTGTAGGGAAAGCTCAACCGCTCCGCTGTGCCTCCTCTCCCCACAAAGCCTAAAGGACGGCTTTGCGGGGGCCCCATTTATGGAGCGCAGCGAGGGCAAAAGCCCGGCCGCTCCCCCGTTCCATCCCATAGAGACAAGCTCCGCTCCAGGGCCCTTGCCCTGGGGCGGTTCTTCCCTGTTCGGAGGTGTTCGACATGTTTTTCCAAAAAAAGCTCCCCGTCTCCTGGCTGGTGGTGGGCCTGGGCAATCCGGGGGACAAGTATGAAAATACCCGCCACAACGCCGGCTTCCTGGTGGCGGACGAGCTGGGGGAGCGGGGGCGCTTCCCCATCCAGCGCCTGAAGTTCAAGGCGCTGACCGCCGCCGCCGCCATTGGCGGCCAGGGCGTGCTGGTGATGAAGCCGGTCACCTATATGAACCTGTCCGGCGAGGCGGTGGGGGAGGCGGCCCGGTTCTACAAGCTGCCCCCCGGCCATGTGCTGGTCATCTCCGACGATGTGGACCTGCCCCTGGGCAAGCTGCGGCTGCGGATGGGCGGGTCCGCCGGGGGCCACAACGGCTTGAAAAGTATCATCCAGCACCTGGGCTCCGACCAGTTCCCCCGGCTGAAGGTGGGGGTGGGGGGCAAGCCTCATCCGGACTACGACATGGCCGACTGGGTGCTGGGCAAACTCCAGGGTGAGGACAAAAAGGTGATGGACCAGGCGGTGAAGCGGGCCGCCGACGCGGTGGAGTGCTTTTTGCGGGACGGGCCGCAGAAGGCCATGAACCAATTCAATTGAGGTTGCCATGAAACAGCTTTTGAACATCTTGAATACGGTGCCCGAGTTCGCCCGGCTGGCGGCGGATCTGGAATCGGGCCGCTCCCCGGTGGAGGTGGCGGGGCTGTCCCCCGTCCACCGGGCCCACTTCGCGGCGGGCCTTTTGGAGCGGCTGGGCTGTCCCGTGGTACTGGTGTGCGCCGACGAGGGGGAGTGCGCCCGGCTGTGCGCCGACGTCACCGCCCTGACGGGGGAGGGCGCCACCATAATCGGGGCGCGGGAGTTTTTATTCCACGACGGCGCGGTGGCCTCCCGCCAATGGGAGCACCAGCGGCTGGCCGCCTTCCATGCCATGGCCCAGGGCAGGGCCAGGCTCATCGCCGCCACCATCGAGGGGCTGCTCCAGCGCACCCTCCCCCCCGGGGAGCTGGCCGCCCACCTGGTGGAGGTGGACGCCAAGGGAAGCTATGACCTGGACGAATTGACCGACCGCCTGGCCGCCCTGGGCTACACCCGGTGCCAGCAGGTAGAGGGGGTGGGCCAGTTCGCCCTGCGGGGCGGCATCCTAGACGTGTTCTCACCCGGCGCGGACGACCCGGTGCGCATCGAGTTCTGGGACCGGGACGTGGACTCCATGGGCCCCTTCGATGTGTCCTCCCAGCGGCGGGCGGGGCGGCTGGACAAAGCGGTGTTCCTCCCCGTGAGCGAGCTTCTCCCCGTCAGGGATGACACCGAAAACTGGACGCGCCTGAACGACCGGCAGCTTCCCGCCCGGTATGAAGCCTTGGCCACCGCCGCACACCACCTGCCCCCGGACGCCGTCGTGTGCCTGTCCGAGTCCAGCCGGGTGGCGGAGCGGGGCAAAAACTGGCTGTGGCAGCTGAATGAGGACGTGAAAACCCTGCTGGAAAACGGGGCCGTAGACGGCAAACACGCCGTATTCGCGGCCGGGATGGACGACCTTATGGCTGTGCTGTCCGACCACGCCCTGTGCTTCCTGGACTCCTTCACCACCTCCGCCTCCCCCCTGCCCCCAAAAGACGTCCTCACCGCCCAGGGCCGCCAGCTCTCCTCCTTCGGGGCCAGCCTGGACGCGGCGGCGGCCGACCTCACCCAGCTGCAAAGCGCCGGCGCCGCCGCGGTGGTGCTGGTGGGCAGCGAGCAGCGGGCGCTCAACCTCCAATCCCTGCTCCGAGAACGGAAAATCCGCTCCGCGGTGGATTTCCAGCTCCACGACCTGCCCCAGCCCGGCGGGATCACCATCGCCGTGGGGGGGCTGTCGGCGGGGTTTGACTACATCGGCTGTCCCTGCACGGTGCTCACCGAGGGTGGAAACGAACCCCGCCGCAAGGGCAAGCGCCTCAAACACGCCGCAGACCGCCGGAAGGTAGATTCCTTTACAGACTTATCCCCCGGGGACCTCATCGTCCACGAGCACCACGGCATCGGCCGGTTTGTGGGCATGGTGAAGATGACGGTGGACGGGGTGGACAAGGACTACGTGAAGCTTGCCTACGCCGGGGCGGACGTGCTCTACCTCCCCGCCACCCAGCTGGACGCCATCGCCAAATATATCGGCTCGGGGGACGACCCGGAGACCAAAAAGCTGTCCAAGCTGGGGGGCACGGATTGGGAAAAGGCCAAGACCCGCACCCGCAAGGCGGTGAAGGACCTGGCAAAGGGCCTCATCCAGCTCTACGCCCAGCGCCAGCGCCAGCCGGGCTACCCCTTCGCCTCCGACTCCCCCTGGCAGCAGGAGTTTGAGGACGACTTCCCCTACGACGAGACGGAGGACCAGCTGCGCTCCATCCGGGAGATTAAAAAAGACATGGAGGCCCCCCGCCCCATGGACCGGCTGCTGTGCGGCGACGTGGGCTACGGCAAAACGGAGGTGGCCCTGCGGGCGGTGATGAAGTGTGTGCTGGACGGCAAGCAGGCCGCCATCCTGGTGCCCACCACCGTGCTGGCCCGCCAGCACTACCTGACGGCGCGCTCCCGGTTTGCCAAATACCCGGTGGAGATTGAGGTCGTCAGCCGCTTCCGCACCCCCGCCCAGATGAAAAAGGCGCTGGCCGGGGTGGAGGACGGCTCGGTAGACCTGCTCATCGGCACCCACCGGCTGCTGCAAAAGGACGTGCGCTTCAAGGACCTGGGGCTGCTGGTAGTGGACGAGGAGCAGCGCTTCGGCGTCACCCATAAGGAGCGGCTGAAGGAGATGTCCAAGCAGGTGGACGTGCTCACCCTGTCCGCCACCCCCATCCCCCGCACGCTGAATATGGCGCTGTCCGGCATCCGGGACATGTCCGCCATCGAGGAGCCCCCCTCCAACCGCCAGCCGGTGCAGACCTACGTGCTGGAGCACGACTGGTCGGTGCTGGCCGACGCCATGCGCCGGGAGCTGGAGCGGGGGGGCCAGGTATACTACCTCCACAACCGGGTGGACACCATCCAGCGCACCGCCGCGCGCATCAAGGACATGCTGGGGCCGGAGGCAGAGGTGGCGGTGGGCCATGGCAAGATGAGCCAGGAGGAGCTGGGCGACGTGATGACCCGGGTGTCCGACGGCGAGGTAGACGTGCTGGTGTGCACCACCATCATTGAAACGGGCATCGACATCGCCAACGTGAACACCCTCATCATTGAGGACGCGGACAAGATGGGGCTGAGCCAGCTCCATCAGATCCGGGGCCGGGTGGGCCGTTCCCCCCGGCGGGCCTACGCCTACATGACCTACCGGGCGGGCAAGGTGCTCACCGAAGTGGCCGCCAAGCGCCTGAGCGCCATCCGGGAGTACGCCGAGTTCGGCTCCGGCTTCAAAATCGCCATGCGGGACCTGGAGATCCGGGGGGCGGGCAACCTTTTGGGCCCGGAGCAGTCCGGGTTCCTGATGAGCGTGGGCTACGACCTGTATCTGAAGCTGCTGGAGGAAGCGGTTTTGGAGGAGAAGGGGGAGAAGCCGGACCGCCTCCCCGAGTGCACGGTGGATTTGACGGTCTCCGCCTCCATCCCGGACAAATACGTACCCGACCCGGGCCAGCGGATGGACCTGTACCGCCGCATCGCCCGGGTGCGCACCCAAGAGGATGCGGACGACATCACCGACGAGCTCATCGACCGCTTTGGCGACCCGCCCCGGCAGGTGAACAACCTGCTCTCGGTGGCGCTCCTCCGGGGGCAGGGGGCGGAGTGCCGCATCACCGACATCTCCCAGAAGGGGGCCGCCCTGGTGTTCGCCCTGGAACAATTCGACCTGGAGTCCATCGCCGCGCTGGCGGGGCAGTATCCCGGCCGGATGCTCTTCTCCCCCGGCGACGCCCCCGCCCTCACCCTGAAGCTGCGCCGGAACGACGACCCCCTGCGCACCGCCGCCCAGGTCGTGGAGCGGTACGGGGCTCTGCTCACGACGGCGCCGCAACCTTGAGTCGTGCTGCGCCCTTCCCATCCACAACCTTGATTTGCATTTCCCGCCCTGTTGATGTATAATACCCCCCAACGGCCCCGTGCCGGAATCATTCTGCCTCACGGATTGGAGAATACCATGAAAAATTGGAAACGACTGCCGGCCCTGCTGTTATCCGGGGCCCTGGCCCTGTCCCTGTTCGCCTGCACCACCGCCAACCCCACCAGCGGCGATCCCTCCGTCTCTCCCGGCGCGGACCCGTCCGCTTCCCCCAGCGCGGACCCGTCCGCCTCCCCCAGCGCCGCACCCGAAATCGTGGCCGACCTGACCCAGCCCCCCCTGATGTTCGCCGCCGGCGCCAACCCGGACGACGTGATGCTCACCGTCGACGGGGTGGATGTCCCGGCCGACCTCTTTTTCTACCTGCTGGGCCAGGCCTGCATGAACACCCAGCAGTATTTCTCCTACTTCGGCCTGAACCTGGCGGACATGCCCGACGCGGCGGGCGACCTGCTGGAGCAGGGTGTCCGCCTGTCCGCCTATCACACTCTGGTGCGCCAGAAGGCGGCCGAGCTGGGCTGCCTGCCCACCGACGCCCAGATGGAGGAGGTGCGCCAGGCCATGGAGCAGTCCGACCTGGACACCGCCGGCCCCTACTGGGGGCTGACCGAGGAGAGCGCCCAATTCATTTTTGAAATGACCACCTATTACGAGAACGTGAAGAACGCCGTCACCCACGCGCCCGACGAGCAGGAGCTGAATGAGTACCTGGACGCCCAGAAGGTTTACCGGGTGAAGCACATCCTGCTCAAAACGGTGGACGACAGCAAGCAGCCCCTCCCCGATGACCAGGCTGCCCAGAAGCGGGCCCAGGCGGAGGATCTCCTCTCCCAGCTCCAGGGGACGGACGCCGGCGCCCTGGAGGCCAAGTTCGACGAGCTGATGATGGCCCACAGCGAGGACAATCCCCAGAACAACCCCGACGGCTACACCACCTCCTCCGGCCAGATGGTGGCCCCCTTTGAGGAGGCGTCCCTGGCGCTGAAGGAGGGGGAGATCTCCGGCATCGTGGAGAGCGAGTTCGGCTATCACATCATTCTGCGCCTGCCCCTCACCGACGAGACGAAAACCCAGTACCGGGACAGCTTCCAGGTGGACGCCATGGAGGATCTGGCCGACCAGTGGATCGCGGAGGCCCAGATCACCCGCGCCGGGGCGCTGGACAGCCTGAACGCCATCGACTTTTACCGCCGGCTCAGCGCCTACCACCAGGCGCTGGCGGAGAAGGACGCCCCGGCGCAGAGCGGCCCCGTGGAGAGCGGCGGGGTGGGCTGAGCGTTCCCCCAGCCGCCATTGTCACGCTCCGATTGGCCGCGCGGCCGGGTCGCTTTCGCTCCGGCTCGGACTGGTCTCCGGCCCGCACAGGCGGGCCTGCGCTCGTCCTCGCTCCGCTCCAAGCCCCCCTGCGCGGCTATCGTCGCGCTTCTTTCCCCTTGACAGCCACCCCCATTTCTGGTATCATCTACCTCAAGTGATAGGGGAGTAACCGGCGGGGTTCTGTCCCGCGGCTAAGGCCAACAGCAAGAGGAATTCCCTCTGGCTTAGTCTGAAACGGTAAGACCTATCCGCAGTCTGAGACTGCGGATAGGTCTTTTTTGTTTCCCGCTTGTCCCCTTTCCCTACCATTCGACCCCCAAAAAACGCTATATTCAGAAGGAAAGAAAAGGAGTGTTGGACTATGAGCCAATGGTACGACAAGACCGCCGCCCAAACCCTGGCTGGGCTGGAATCCGGCCGCTCCGGCCTCTCCCCCCAGGAGGCCCAGGCGCGGCTGGATAAATACGGCCCCAACCAACTGGCCGGGTCGGCAAAAAAGCCCCTCTGGGCCCGGTTCCTGGACCAGATGCGGGACCCCATGATTTTAGTGCTGCTGGCCGCGGCGGCACTGTCCCTGGTCTCCTCCGCCGGGGAGGACTGGGTGGAGGCGGTCATCATCCTGGTCATCGTGGCGGTGAACGCCTGCATCTCCATCTCCCAAGAGGACAGCGCGGAAAAGGCCCTGGAGGCATTGCAGAAAATGTCCGCCCCCCTGGCCAAGGTGGTCCGGGGCGGGGAGCAGGTCCGGCTGGAGACGGCCTTTCTGGTGCCCGGCGACGTCATCGTGCTGGAAGCGGGGGACCTGGTGCCCGCCGATGCCCGCATCCTGGAGTGCGCCAACCTGAAGGCGGACGAATCCGCCATGACCGGCGAATCCGTCCCGGTGGACAAACAGGCGGACGCGGTGCTGCCCGAGGGCACGGTGCTGGGGGACCGCAGCAATATGGTGATCTCGTCCACCGTCATCACCAACGGCCGGGCGCTCTGCGTGGTGACGGCCACCGGCATGGACACCGAGGTGGGCCGCATCGCCGGGATGCTCATGGGGGAGGAGGACACCTCCACCCCGCTTCAGCGCAAGCTGGCGGAGATCTCCAAAACCCTGTCCTTCGTGTGCCTGGCGGTGTGCGCGGTGATGTTCGGGGTGGGCCTGCTCTACCACCGCCCCCTGCTGGAAATGCTCATGGCCGCCGTCTCCCTGGCGGTGGCCGCCATCCCGGAGGGCCTGCCCGCCATCGTCACCATCGTGCTGGCCCTGGGGGTGCAGCGGATGG
>CATABD010000017.1 GCA_949494735.1 uncultured Oscillospiraceae bacterium | reverse complement strand
CGGGCCCCGAGAGGGGCCCGGCCCTATGCCGTTGGGATCAAATGCCGTGCTGGTAGTTGTATGCGCCGCACAGGTCGTTGGTGTTCCTGATGATGATGTGCATGGCGATGAAGGGGCCGATGCCGCACAGCATGGAGCCCAGCACCAGCCACAGCAGGACGGTGGTGCCGTTCTCCTGGAAATTCAGGCCGTACCGGGGGGCGTTGGCCGCCAGACGGTTGCCCAGGCTGTAGTACCAGAAGAAGCTGTAAATGCCGCAGGTAATGAAGCTGAGCAGGAGCAGCTTGAGCAGGCCGGGGGTGCTCTTGCCGTCCCCGGCGCACACAACGTTCACGTCGCGGGCCAGGGCGTAGAGGAAATACCAGCCGTAGATGCCGCAGGTGATGAGGTTGAGCAGGATGTAGGCAATCAGGCTGCGGTCCGCCTTGAGGCGGTAGGGGGCGTAACCCATGGGCGGGGGCGCGGGCTGGCCGGGGGCGGCCTGGTATTGGGCGTTTTGCTGCTCCCGCTTGGCCTGCTGCTGGGCGTCCCAGCTGGCCTTGGCGCCCTGGGCGGCCTCGCCGGCGGTCTGGGTGAGGCTGTTTACGGTGTCGCGCACCTCCTGGGCCAGGACATCCCTATCCTTGCCTGCCAGGGGGTTCTCCCCCAGCAGGAGGCGGAGGATGGCATACACGCCGGCCACCGCCGCCGCGGCGCCCAGAATCCACAGGAAGAAGCTCTTCAGCGCACCCAGGAAAGCGTAGGAGTTGAACAGGGCGGTGAGCAGCGTGCTGAGCAGGCGCACCGCGATGACGCCCACCCCGCCGCCGGCCAGGAGCAGGAGCAGCCCGTCGGTATTCTGGGGGGTGCGGCGCATGACGAACATGATGGATACAATGACCATCCACGCGCACAGGGCGGCGGTGAGCCCGTTGAGGACCAAATAGATTGGCGAGAGGATGCTGAAATGGAACCGAAAGAGGTTCAGCACGCCGCCCAGGACGCTGAATACGTGCCGGACGGCAAACACCCCGTAGAGCACGGCGCACACGGCGGCAAAGACCTTCAGGATCATCTCATTCCCGCTGGGGTTGGTGTTCCATGGTTCCTGGGGGCCGGAAGGCGGGGGCGGCGGGGTGGGAGCGCCTGGCTGCCCCTGGGGCGCCTGGGACAGGTCCGCACCGCACACATTGCAGAACCGCGCGCCCGGGACGGTTTCGTTTCCACATTTCCAACACTTCATAGAGTAGTTCCCTTCTCTCTGGATAGATTTTAGAAGCTTACAGCCTCTTAGAGCCTGTTTAAATGCTCTCAAAACGCCATCTGGCGGGTCATTTCCCGCCATGTTTCGTTGGGGTTTCTTAAAATAAGCACAATGATTCCTGCGAAATCCCGCCTCGCCTAGCGGGAGAATCCCTCGCCAACTGGCATTCTTCGAGATATAAAACAGCCCTCTTATAGTGAAAGCGTCTCAAAGGAAGTGTTGCGTCCTTTAAAACCTGCGGCGGATCCCGCCGTAGAAAGCCGCGTTTGCGGCCCGCTTTGCACTTCAGGTAGGCAGCGCTTATGGATGCAGCTTCCCTATGGGGCCGGGGAGCAGCCGCCAGATCAACCCCTCTTGGGGGGCAAAGACTACGATTTCCCCGGGCAGGCCCAGGCGGATGAGATAAACAAGGAGGAACAGCGCCCCACACAGGGCGAGCCCGACCGTAAAGACCCGCTTCGGCAGCCTGGGGCGCAACAGCAGCAGGGCTGCGGCCGGGATGGGCAGCCAGAACAGGGGGTGGAAGCGGAGCGCGCCCGCAAAATCCAGCCGAAGCAGGGATAGCCAGGCCCGGCTCATGCCGCAGCCCGCGCAGGAGATTCCCGTGAGGAAGCGGATGGGGCAGGTGACCCCCAGGGACTCTATCAGGAGATAGAGCAGGGCAATCCCGGCCAGGGCGGAGACGTCTCTTCGGTTCATAAGCGCCCTCCCAAGGCTCCGGCCGCTGCGGACGGTCCCGTGATGGTTTTGATGATACCATGCGTACCCATGTTTTGCAAGGCGTTTTTGCCCGGGAAGGATTAAGTTTTTTGGAAGGTTTCGTTAAAAGTTTAGGCGCCGTTTGAAAATGGACGATGGGTCCAGCGGCAGCCTTTTCGCCGGACAAGCCGGTTTGATGCGGAGATACCTTGCGCCTTTCCCGCCGGGCCAAATCCGCATGGAGGGGAGAGGGCCGCCGGTTGGGGATAGCCGCAGGATTCAAACAAGCCTTGGATATCCCCGCAGGGAAAAGGGGAGGGCCGCTTTCGCGGCCCTCCCAGCGGCGCGGGTTTACAGATTGTCCGCCTCCACGCCCAGCTCCCGCAGCTCCCGCCGCAGCCGGGCGGGGTCGTTGTGATAGACGATGCCGGAAAAGCCGCAGCGGATGGCGGCCTCGATGTTGAGGGGCACGTCGTCGATAAAGACGCACTCCTCGGGCCGCAGGCGGAACTGCTCCAGGAACCGAAGGTAGATCCCCGGCTCCGGCTTGACCAGGTGGCAGTCGGCGGAGATGAACTCCCCGTCGAAAAAGCGCAGGGCTGGGATGTTTTCCCGGAAGCTGTGGAACCGGGAGCAGGTGTTGGACAGCAGATAGATGCCATACCCCTTGCCCTTGAGCTCCTCCACCAGGGCGTACACCCCGTCCAGCGGCGGGATGTCCCGGTGCCAGTTGTCCAGGATATCCCGCACCGCCTGGTGCAGCCGCTGGGGCAGGCGGCGGCAGACAGACGCCACCGCTTCCCCGTCGGTGATGGAGCCCCGGTCCATGCTGATCCACTCCACCGAGCGGAACAGCTCCCGGCGGATGAGCTCATAGTCCGCCGGATCGGGGACGAAGCGGGCGGTATAGCGCTGGGCGTCAAAGTTGATGAGCACGCCGCCCATGTCAAATACAATGTTTTTGATCATACGATGGATACCTTCCCCTTGCTGGCCTTGAATACCACGATGAGCAGGATGCCACTGGTGACCGTGAGGATGGAGGCCAGGGCCGCCGCCGTGCCCACCGAGTTGCGCACGATGTTGGTGTAGCTGGCGATGGTCATGGTGGCTGTCTTGCCGGTGTACAGCATGATGGAGGTGGACAGCTCGTTGATGCAGGTGACCCAGCTAATGATGGCGCCGGACAGCACGCCGGGCAGCATCAGCCGCGCGGTGACCTTTACGAAGGTTTTCATGGGGGATACGCCCAAGTTGATGGACGCCTCCTCCACGCTGGGGTCCATCTGCATGAGGAACGCGCTGCCAGAGCGGACGGTATAGGGCAGCTTGCGGATAATCATGGCGATGATGATGATGGAGGCGGTGCCGGTGAGCTTGATGACGGTGCCGTCGGCGGTTTTGCCCAGGTTGTTGAAGGCCACAATGTAACAAAGGCCCAGCACCGAGCCGGGAATGACATAGGGGGCCATCATCAGCATGTCCAGCGCGCCGCCGGTCCTGCCGCGGCGGCGGACGATGACATAGGACATGAGTATGCCCAGCGCCAGGATGAAGAGGATGGCCACGGTGGAGAACACGAAGGAGTTGCGGATGTTGGTGGCCAGGCTGCGGCCCAACTCCATGTAGTGCTCCAGGGTGAAGCCCTCGGAAAAGACAAAGTTGGAGTAGTTGGTCTTGACAAAGGAGCAGAAGATGACGATGACCTGGGGCAGGAAGGATACCAGGCTGACCACAGCCACCGGCAGGGTCACGAGGAACCGTTTCCAGCCGTGGTACTGGGCAATCTCCGGGGGACGCAGGGCAGACATGGTGTAGTTTTTCCTGGCCACCCACCACTTCTGGAGGAACAGGATCACCAGGGAGATGACCACGATAATCATGGAGATGGCGCTGGCCAGGTTGGCGTTTCCGCCGGTCTCGCTGAGGTATTCGTTGAAGATGAGCACCGGCAGGGTACGGAAGTCACCGCCGGCCAGAATGCCCGGGGTGCCGAAATCGGCCAGGGCGGTCATAAACACCATCAGCGCGCCTGCGGCGATAGAGGGCATGACCACGGGGATGGTGACGGTGAGCAGGCGGCGCAGCTTGCCTGAGCCCAGGTTCTCCGCGCACTCTTCCACTGAGCGGTCGATGGAGCCCATGGCGCCGGACACGTAGAGGTAGACATAGGGGAACAGCTTCAGGGTGAACACCGCGCAGATGCCCCCCATGCCGTAGATGCTGGGCATCTGGAAGCCCAGCAGGTTAGTCAGCCACTGGGTGACCACGCCGGCGTTGCCGAACAGGATGATCCAGCTGTACGCGCCCAGAAAGGGCGGGCACATGAGGGAGAGGATGATGATGACATGCCAGAAGGTCTTGCCCGCGATGTTAAAGCGGGTCATCAGGTAGGCCATAGGCACGCCGATGAGGATGCTGGTGACGGTGGGCACCAGGCTGACCTTTAGGCTGTTGCCCAGGGCCTGGTAGTAATATTTTTTGGAGAAGAAGCGGTTAAAATTGTAAAAGGTGAAGCCCTCCTCCTTGCCGGAGAAAAAGCTGTTGATGACCAGGGTGGAGAAGGGATAGACCAGGAACAGCAGAAACACAGTAAAAATCAGAATCTTCACCCAGAACCAGAAGTCCTTGTAAAAGGGCTGGCCGTTTTTGCCCTTCAGCATGAGAGCACCTCCTCGGTGTCCTTCCGATAGAGGCTGACCTGCTTGGGATTGAAGCTGAGATGTACCTCCTCGCCGTCCGGTTTCGCGCTGTCCACGTCCTTGGTGTACTCGTTGAGCTCCAGCACCTGGCCGGTGGTCAGCTCCACCTCATATTGGATGAAGTCGCCCAGGAAAGTGGACATATTTATCTTGCCGGGTATGCCCTGCTCACTGAAAAACAGCTGCTCGGGACGGGCGGACAGGATAACCTCGCCGCTGTAGGGCTTGCGCAGGGGCATCTGGAAGCTGTGTCCGTCGTGGAGCTTGACGGTGGCGGCTGCGGGATCCTGTCCGTCCACGGCGCAGTCGATGAAATTGGACACGCCGATGAAATTGGCTACAAAGGGATTGGCGGGCTTGCGGTAGATCTCCTCCGGCTTGCCAATCTGCATGATATTCCCCTGGTTCATGACCGCGATGCGGTCGGAAATGGCCAGAGCCTCCTCCTGGTCGTGGGTGACGTAGACGGTGGTAATGCCCAGCCGGCGCTGGAGCTTCTTGATGGTGGTGCGCATCTGTACCCGGAGCTTGGCGTCCAGATTGGACAGGGGCTCGTCCATCAGCAGCACCCCCGGCTCGATGACGAAGGCGCGGGCCAGGGCCACACGCTGCTGCTGGCCGCCCGACAGCTCGTTGGGCTGCCGGGCTTTGAGCTGGTCTATCTGCACCATTTTCAGCGCCTCATCCACCCGGGGGATGATCTGTTCCTTGGGCACCTTCCGGGCCTTCAGGCCGTAGGCCACGTTGTCCGCCACGTTCAGGTGGGGGAAGATGGCGTAATTCTGGAACACCATGCCGATGTCCCGCTTGTGGGCGGGCAGGGTGTTGATGACCTGCTCGTCAAAGCAGATCTCGCCCCCGTCCACCGTGTTGAAGCCGGCGATCATGCGCAGCAGGGTGGTTTTCCCGCAGCCGGAGGGACCAAGCAGGGTGAAAAACTCCCCCTGCTCGATGTTCAGGCTGATGCCGTTGACGGCGGTGAAGTCACCGTACTTCTTCACGGCATTTTTAATGATAACAGCGTGGCTCATAGATGTTAGCTCCTCCTCTTTTGAATAACTGGAGGGCGCCCCGAGGTCAGTCGGGGCGCCCTCGTAAAAGCACGTTAAGGGTGTTGTGAAGGGGAGATCAGCCCACCAGGGTGTCCTGCCACTTCTCCACGATGGCGGCCTTGTTGGCGGCGGCGTAGTCGAAGTTATAGGTCATGATGGCGAAGTCGCTCAGGGCCAGCAGGCCCTCGGGGGTGACATCGCTGCGGATGGGACGGCGGCCGAAGTCCTTGTTCTGGGCGGTCTGGCACTCGGCGGACAAAACGAACTCCACGAACAGTTCAGCCAGCTCCTGGTTGGGGCAGTCCTTGACGATGGCCACGCCGTCGGGTACTGCAGAGGTACCATCGGTGGGGTAGACGATCTTCAGGTGGCCGGCGTCGCTGGTGTCATACTGCACGGCGGCCTTCTCCAGGGTGATGCCGATGGGGTACTCGCCGGAGTCCACGTTCTTGTGGGCGCCGGAGGAGCCGGACTGGATGACCAAGTTCTTAATCATGCTCTGCACCAGCTCCCAGCCCCCGGCGTAATCGTCGTCGGTTTTGCCGTAGTCCATCAGGATGGTGCACAGCTGGGTGAAGGCGGAGCCGGAGGAGGCGGGGTCGGCAAAGGCGATCTTGCCCTCCCACTTGGGATCGGCCAGGTCCTTCCAGGTCTGGGGGAAGTCGGCCTCGGCCACCAGGTCGGTGTTAATCAGGAACACCATGGGCAGGGGGGACTCGCCGATCCACAGGTACTCGGGATCATACAGGCTGGAGTCCAGCAGGTCGATGCAGGAGGGCTTGTAGGGCTGGAAATACTCCTTGTATGCGGCCAGGGAGTCGGCGCCGCCGCCCCAGAGCACGTCGGCCATGGGGGAGGCGGACTCGGCGGCGATGCGGTTGAGTAGGTTGCCGGTGCCGTCGGCCACCACGTCCACCTGGACGTTGGGATACTTGTCCTCAAACATTTTGACGCCAGCGTTCAGGGGATCGCTGTCGTGGGGGGAGTAGATGGTCAGCTTGCCGGAGTAGTCCTCCGGCTTCTTCTCGGTGTCGCCGGCGGGCTGGGACTCGGCGGGAGTGCTCTCCGCAGGGGCGCTGGGCTGGTCGGGCTCCTTGGTGGGGTCGGGCTCTTGTCCGCCGGTGCAGGCCATGAGGCTCAGCGCCATCACACAGGCCAGCAGCAGGGCGATCCACTTTTTCATTTTCATGTGTTTCATTCCTCCATTTGCAGGTGTCGGCGGCATCCACCGCCGCTTTTCATAGTGTACGCCACCCAATGGCATTTGTCAAGAAAAACCTAGTCAATCCGACAAAAAACAGCGTGGGAATGCTGGATTAAATCATCAATAACGCCAAAATATGCACCGGGACGGGTAAAAAAGCCCGCCTGACAGCCAAAAATTTCCGCTAAAGTGGCAATGCGGAGGAAATGGGGATAAAAGGGCGCGTGGCTGCCGAAACTCCATTATGGAATGCCTGCCGGGGCGTCTTAAGCCGAATTTAAGGATTTTCCCCCTTGCGGCTTAATCCGCTTGCTGGTAACATGGGAATTGTAAAGCCGCCGGGGACAGGCGGAGCGCGACAACAGGGAAAGAGGGAAGGAGTGGATGCGCCATGTACACGGTGCTCATCTGCGATGACGACAGGGACATCGTTTCGGCGCTGGAGATATACCTGACCAGCGAGGGCTACCGCACGGTGTCCGCCTACAACGGGGAAGAGGCCATCCGGGCGGTAAACGGGGGCAACATCGACCTCATTTTAATGGATATCATGATGCCCCAGTTGGATGGCATCCGGGCCACCGCCCGGCTGCGGGAGTCCGGCGGCAACATCCCCATTATCCTGCTCACCGCCAAGAGCGAGGATTCGGACAAGGTACTGGGGCTGAACATCGGCGCGGACGACTATATCACCAAGCCCTTCAACCCCATCGAGGTGCTGGCCCGGGTGAAGAGCCAGCTGCGGCGGTACACCACCCTGGGCGGCAAGGCGGCCGCCCAGGAGGGGGACGGGACGCTGCGCAACGGCTCCATCGTCATGGACGACGAGGCCAAGTCGGTGACGGTGGACGGGGAGGCAGTGAGCCTCACCCCCATTGAGTATAACATCCTGCGCCTGCTGATGAAGAACCTGGGCCGGGTGTACTCCACCGCCCAGATTTACGAGCAGGTGTGGAACGACCCCGCCCTGGGCAGCGAGAACACCGTGGCCGTGCACATCCGGCACCTGCGGGAGAAGATCGAAATCGACCCCGCCAACCCGCGCTATCTGAAGGTGGTATGGGGGCTGGGGTACAAAATGGAGAAGATGACATGAAATGGCGGGAAAATATAGGCATGAAGGCCCTGGCCTTCATAGCGGCGGTGGCGGCATTCACCGCCACCGCAATCATGGGTTGGTATCAGCTGGCCAATTTTGACGCGCTGTGGGGCGACGCCTACCTCTATGACGAGAGCCATGGCTATACCCGGAACTATCTGGTGCGGCAGGATTACTTTGTGGTGAAAAATCTGGTGGCGCTCAAGGACCGGGCGGCGGCGGGGCAGGAGCTGTCCCTGCTGGAAAAGCGGGGCCTGGAGCAGCTGGAAGCCCAATATGACGCCGGGGCAACCAACCTGCGCTGGCAGCTGCTGGACCAGGATGGCCGGATTATCTATGGCAATACCCCGGAGGACAGCTCCCAGGTCCATGTGGACTACTTGGTGGAGTACACGCCCAACAGAACAGGTATCATTGAGCTCAACTCCGGCTGGGACTACTGGGAGATAGAAGAAAACCAGGGCCTCAACTCGGCAGACTACGCCGATGCGCGCATGAGCGACAGCTGGCGGTATCTGCTGCCCGGCCTGGTGGAGGCCGCCCGGACGCAGGAGGCCGCACAGGAGATGGGCGTGGTCCTGGAGGTCCCGGACAGCGATACCATTGTGGTGGCGCTGGACCAGGTGCTGGCGGACGACGACGGCTTGACCAATTACCTGTGGGTGCGCAATTCCGATGGGTGGTACGTCTATTTTCCCACCATCCGGGCCTGCCTGGAGGCCAACCAGTTCGGTTATATCTTTGACCCGGACAGTCTGGAATGGGTGCTGACCTCCGAGGCGCAGGCGGATACAAAAACCGCCAGCCTGATCCTGTGGGTGGACGATAATCTCCGGGTGGACGACCAGTACCGCAAAGCGGCGGTGAAGCTGGAGGAGTGGCACGCCGGACGGACGCAGTACCTTACCCTGACCATTGTGCTGGGCACGGCGGGCATTTTGCTGATGGTATACCTGTGCTGCGGTGCGGGCCATAAGCGGGGGGTGGAGGGTGTCTATCTCAACTGGTTCCACCGGGTTCCCGGGGATGTGCTGCTGTGTCTTCTGTTCCTGGGGGCCGTGGGCGTGGTGGGGATCGGCGTTATGGTTGTGGCCGATGCCTATGGGGACGTACCCATGTTTGTGCAGCTGGTTGGCATCGGGCAGTCGGTGGCCGTGGCGGCGGCCCTGGGCCTGGGGGCGGTTGTGACGGTGTGCGCCCGGTGCAAGGCCCACACCCTGCTGCGCAACACCTGGACTTGGAAGCTGTGCGCTTGGTGCTGGAAGCTGTTTGTGCTGTTCTGGGGCTGGCTGTGGGAGCTGGCCGGGGCGATGGGGCGGGCCGTCCAGGCCATCCCCCTGATTTGGAAGGCGGTGATGGGCTGTATGGGCTACGCGCTGTTTACCATTGTGACGATAGATAACGGAAACGCCACCGGGCTGTGGCTGCTGGTGAGCTTTATTGTGTCGGCCTACCTGTGCCTGTGGGCCTACCAGTGGAAGCGCATCCGCCACGGTACCCAGGAGATCATCGGCGGCAATCCCAATTACCACATCAACACCCGCCGGATGCTCCCCGACCTCAAGGGCCACGCCGATGAGCTGAACAACCTGGGCCACGCTATCTCCACGGCGGTGGACGAGCGGATGAAGAGCGAGCACTTCAAGGCGGAGCTCATCACCAACGTATCCCACGACCTGAAAACGCCGCTGACCTCCATCATCAATTATGTGGACCTGCTGAAAAAGGTGGACATCGACAACCCCAAGGCGGCGGAGTATATCGAGGTGCTGGACCGCAAAAGCCAGCGGCTGAAAAAGCTTACCGAGGATCTTGTGGAGGCATCCAAAGCGTCCACCGGCAACCTGACGGTGAACTGGGAGAGGCTGGACTGGGCCCAGCTCACCGACCAGGCCCTGGCCGAGTGCGGCGAGCGGCTGGACGCCCAGAACCTGACGGTGGTGCGCTCCCTGCCCGGCGAGCCCATGTGGGTGGAGGCGGACGGGCGGCACCTGTGGCGGGTGCTGGACAACCTGCTCACCAACTGCGCCAAATACGCCCTGCCGGGCACGCGGGTCTATGTGGACTTGCGGCGCAGCGGGGACTGGGCGGTGCTGTCGGTGAAAAACATCTCCCGGGACGCCCTGGATATGCCCGCCGAGCGGCTGATGGAGCGGTTTGTCCGGGGGGACGAGTCCCGCAACCAGGCGGGCAGCGGCTTGGGGCTGTCCATCGCCCAGTCGCTGACGGAGCTCCAGCACGGCAGGTTTGAGATCAGCATCGACGGGGACCTGTTCAAGGCCATTGTCACCCTGCCTGTGGCGGGGGAGCGGGCGGAAGACCCCATCCAATTGATGTTATCGTAAGGGGACGCCCCCGGCGAAAAGCCGGGGGTTCCCTTTTTGTCCGGGATGTGATATACTCGTTCCGATCAAAACAAAGAAAAGGGGAGCTGAGCGTGGATTACGCGGCAGAATCGTTGAAACTGCACTACCAATGGCGGGGCAAGCTGGACATTGTGCCCAAGATGGAGGTCAAGGACCGGCAGGCCCTCTCCCTGGCCTACACCCCCGGGGTGGCCCAGCCCTGCCTGGAGATCCAGAAGGACATCAATAAAAGCTACGAGCTCACAGGACGGTGGAACACGGTGGCGGTGGTCACCGACGGCACGGCGGTGCTGGGCCTGGGGGACATCGGCCCGGAGGCGGGCATGCCGGTGATGGAGGGCAAGTGCGTGCTGTTCAAGGCTTTCGGCGGGGTGAACGCGGTGCCGCTGTGCGTGCGCTCCAAGGACGTGGACGAGATCGTGGACACCGTGGCGCTGCTGGCCGGGTCCTTCGGCGGGGTGAACCTGGAGGATATCTCCGCCCCCCGGTGCTTCGAGATCGAGCGCAGGCTGAAGGAGCGGTGCGACATCCCCATCTTCCACGACGACCAGCACGGCACCGCCATCATTGTGGCGGCGGCCATGGCCAACGCGCTGAAGATCGTGGGAAAGCGGCTGGACGACGTGAAGGTGGTGATGTCCGGGGCGGGGGCCGCCGGGACGGCCATTTTGAAGCTGCTGTGGTCCATGGGGCTGCGCCGCGCGGCGGTGTGCGACAGCAAGGGCATCGTCTATCCCGGCCGCCCCGGTTTGGAGAAGGACCCGGTTCGGAACGAGCTGGCGGAGCTGACGTGCCCGGAGGTCACCCGGGGCGGGCTGGCGGCGGCGATGAAGGGGGCGGACGTGTTCATCGGCGTGTCCGCGCCGGGGATCGTCACCCAGGATATGGTGCGTTCCATGGCCCCAAACCCGGTGCTCTTCCCCATGGCCAACCCCGTCCCGGAAATCATGCCCGATCTGGCCCGGGAGGCCGGGGCGGCGGTGATAGGCACCGGCCGGAGCGATTTTCCCAACCAGATCAACAACGTGCTGGCCTTCCCCGGGGTGTTCCGGGGGGCCTTCGATGTGCGGGCGTCCGACATCAACGAGGAGATGAAGCACGCCGCCGTCCGGGCGCTGGCGGAGCTGGTGGGCCCGGACGAATTGTCCCCGGATTACATCATCCCCGCCGCCTTTGACGATCGGGTGTGCCCGGCGGTGGCGAAGGCGGTTGCGGAAGCGGCGAGGGCGACCGGCGCGGCACGGATATAGCGGCGGGGCCGGGGCACACCCGCGGGATCCCCGCGAAAGCGGGGCGCGCGTCAGCGCGTACAAGTATTTTGCGAAGCAAAATCTTGCCGCAGGGCGAATTCAGTTCGCCCGAGGATGAAAAATCGGGGTCCCCGCAAGGCGCAGCCTTGCGGGGAGTGTGCCCGGCGGTGGCGAAGGCGGTTGCGGAAGCGGCGAGGGCGACCGGCGCGGCACGAATCTGAACTTGATAGGAGGGAGATCAATGGCGTCTATGTGCGGGGCGGACTGCGGCAGCTGCGGGATGAAGGAGCGGTGCAAGGGATGCGCCGAGACGGACGGGCACCCGTTTGGAGACGAGTGCGTGGTGTACAAGTGCTATAAGGGCGGCGGCGAAAAATCGTTCTTTGAGTATAAAAACCAGCTGATCCAGGAGTTCAATGACCTGAACATCCCGGATATGCCCCAGATCACCGAGCTGTTTCCGTTGAACGGAGGCTACATCAATTTGGAGTACACCCTGCCCAATGGGCAGCGGATCAAGCTGCTGCGGGACAGCGACATCTACCTGGGCTGCCAGGTGGAAAGGCCGGGCAGCGAGCGGTGCTACGGCCTGTCCGCCGATGACGACTACTTGGTGGTGTGCGAATATGGCGGGGGCGGGATTAACCCCCAGATCGTGCTGTACAAGAGAAGGACGCCCCGGGCCGAGGCTTGAGCCGGCGGCGGGGAAAACAAATACCAGGGGAGCGCCGGTCTAGCCGGCGCCCCCTGCTGCTTTTCAGCTGCCCGCCTTGTCCGGCTTGCAGCTGCTTTATTTGTGCCGCCTGCGCGGCGGCGCGTTCCGAACGCCCAAACCAGGTCAGACCGTTTTGACCCAGCCTGCCCGTCCCTCAACCGGGGGAGTTTCGCAGAACCGGGCGGTGCGGTCCCGCCCGGTGCCGCTCCACTTGTCGAAGCCCAGCGGCGAGATGTGGGGGCCATAGGTACAATTCTGGAACGTACACAGCCCATAGTCCCGCCAGGGCCGGGCCAGATAGACGGAGCCGGGCTCCACCCCGTCCTCCGCCGTGAAGCGGCAGTTCTGGAAGCGGAATCCCCGGGCCTGTGACCGGCTGTGGGCGGGGGCGGCGGTATAGCCCACGTTCCGGGCGTCCCGGAGGGAGCGGATCTCACATGCCTCAAATACCGCGTCCCCGCAGCCGAAGATGAAGTCCACCGTACCCTCGATAAGGCAGTGGGAAAAGCGCTGGCGGCAGGGCTTGTCCAGCCGGAGGAAGCTGGGGAGGAAGCCGTCGTACCGCCGGATGAGGTCGGGGGGGAGTGGGCCTAAAAACAGGGTGTCCTGGGTGGAGGCGAGGCGGCAGTCCTCCATGAAAAAATCGTCGCCGCATACGCTCAGCGCCACCTCCTGCCCCCGCTCCTCCGGGCGCAGGGCGCCGTTGACGATGGACAGCCCCCGCATGGTGACGTGATCCGCGCACACCGCCATGGTCCAGGTGCGGAAGGTATTGAGTTCCACCCCCCGCCCGTCCCGCTTTTTGGCGTAGTCGTCCCAGACGATCCGGGTGCGGCCGGCCCCTGCGCCGCAGATGGTCAGGCCCGGGGTGAAGATGGCGGATTTGATGCGGTACTCCCCCGGGGCAAGCCGGAGCTCTGAGCCGGGGGCGGCACCGTCCAGGACCTGCTGAAGATTTTGGCCGGGATTGGTGTGGAGCATGAAAATCCCTCCTTTTTGATTAGGGCTTGTTTGAAAATGGTCAACACGCCCAAGCGGCGGGCCTTTTTCCGCCGAGCCGCGTTGATTTGCTTTGAAATACACAAAGTATTTCTGCGCCAAACCGCCTTGCCCGGCGAAAAAATTCCTCGCCGCTGGGCATATTGCCAATTTTCAAACGACGCCTAGGCGGTTCCATTATACCCTCCCTCTCGCGCCAAGAACATAGGCGGAGGGGGAGGGCATCTGTTTTGTACATAAAATGAATTATTTTATCTATATACTTGGAGTTCGACAATGTATATAATTGCTGTAGAACGGAAAGGGAACTACAGAGTAAAATTGCACAAAAAACGGGGCGGTATTTTGTCGCATAAGACGAGGTAGACGTCAAAACAGCGGCTTTGGCCGGCGGGAAGAGCGCACCTTGCGCGAATTTAGTCCAATTTGTACAGATTTCGGAGTTGAGGGCAGATGAAACGGCAGCGAACGTGGAAGGAATACCGGGCCATCGACCTGACGCTGCTGGGGCTGGCGCTGGCCGTGTTCGAGTTCATCATCGTCAGGGCCGCCAACTGGTGGTTCCCCGGCCAGCCCTTCACCGTGTCGCTGGCCGCGGCCATCACCTCTATTGTGTACATGCGCTGGGGGGTGTGGGGGGCCATCCACGCGGCGGAGGCAGGGCTGGTGTTCTGCCTGTTTTCCGGGGCAACCCCGGAGCAGTACGTGATCTATTGCGGGGGCAACCTGCTCTCGGTGGCCGCGGTGGCGCTGCTCAAGGCGCTGGGCAAGGAGCGGGTGCGCACGGGGCACCTGTCCCTGGTGTTCCCCCTGCTGGTGCAGGCGCTGATGCAGGCGGGGAGGGCGGCTATGGCCCTTTTGCTGGGGGCCGGGCCGGGGAGCGTGGTGGGCTTTTTCACCACGGACAGCCTCTCCCTCTTATTTACCTTTGTGATCATCTGGATAGCGCGAAAGCTGGACGGTGTCTATGAGGATCAAAAACACTACCTCCTGCGCCTGCACGCGCGGGAGGAATAAAAAAGGAGGAGGTAAACTATGAAAGATAGGGCGGCGGATTTCCTTGAATTCGACCATGCCAGCGGCGCCTACCGGATCAGCCCGGAGCAGGCGGTCCGGGACGATGTGGAAAAGCACTATTGGCGGCACGTGGGCGCGGCCATCATAAAGGACTGGCGGCTGTATGTGATGCTGGTCCCCATGCTGCTGGTGTTCCTGTTCTGGCGCTATTTTCCCATGTACGAGCTGCTGGGATGCTTTAAGGTGTCGGACAGCGTTGTGCCCGTTTCCGAGCAGCTGTTTTCCGGCTTTTCGTACTTCAGACGGCTGCTGGTAGGCGGGGACCAGCTCTCCACCGACTTCTGGAGGGCGATGAGGAACACCTTTATCCTCAGCTTTTACGGGCTGTGCTTCGGCTTCCCCATCCCCATCATCCTGGCGCTGTTTTTCAATGAGATCCGCTCCAACGCGGCCCGGAGCGTCTACCAGGTGCTCACCTACCTGCCCAAGTTCATGTCCACCGTGGTTATGACGTCCCTGGTGACCATGCTGGTGAAGCAGGGCTCGCTGACCACCGGCATGGGCATTGTCAGCCAGGCGCTGTCCGGGCTGGGGTTCGTCACGCCGGAGGTGGCCAACGCGGGGCTTTTGAACAACCCGGCGTTTTTCCGCTCCATCTATCAGATCAGCGGAATCTGGGAGAGCGCGGGCTATGACAGCATCGTATTCTTCGCCGCCATCATCGCCATCTCGCCCACCAGCTATGAGGCCGCCCAGATTGACGGGGCGGACAAGATGGCCCAAATGCGCTATGTGGTGCTGCCCAGCATCCTGTCCACCATTGTCATCATGCTCATCACCCGCATCGGCTCCCTGCTGAATATCGGCTATGAAAAGGTGCTGCTGCTCTACAACACCAACACCTATGTCACCGCCGATGTGGTGTCCACCTTTGCCAACCGGATCAGCGGCATGGCCGGCACGGGGACCAGCGCGGGCACCGGAATCGCGGCGGCGGAGATGATGAACAACGTCATTGGTATGCTGCTGGTGATCGGGGCGAACACCATCGCCCGCAAGGCATCCAACACGTCGCTGTACTGATGGGAGGGCGCTATGAAACGAAAGCTTGAAACCTCCGAGCTGATTTTCAAGATCATCAGCTACACGCTGCTCACGGTGTTCGCCCTGTGCTGCCTGTACCCCTTTGTGTACGCGGTGTCCGCGTCCATCAGCGGGCGCTCCGCCGTAGAGTACGGCTCCGTCGTGCTCTTCCCCAAGGACGTCCAGTTCGACGCCTTTGCCAGGATGTTCGGGGACAACATGTTCTGGAACGCCTATTCCAACACCCTGTTCCTCACCCTCTACGGCACGCTGTGGTCCATGCTCACCGCCATTTTGGGGGCCTACGCCTTGTCCAAGCGGCGGCTGCTGTTCCGCAAGTTCTTCAACTTCTTCCTGGTGTTCACCATGTGGTTCTCCGCGGGCATCGTCCCCCAGTACCTGAACTACCTGGCCACCAAGAAGGTGTTCACCGCCGCGGGCATCACCGACGACAAGTGGCTGGTGGTCATCGCCATGGGTATGGCGGCCATGAACATCATCCTGCTGCGCAACGCCTTCGAGGGCGTCCCCTCCGAGATTGAGGAGGCCGCCGTCGTGGACGGCGCCACCGAGTTCCAGGTGCTCAGCAAGGTGTACATCCCCATGAGCAAGTCCACCATCGCCACCGTGGCCCTGTTCTTCGCCATCTCCCGCTGGAACGGATACTTCTGGGCCCGGCAGATGATCTCCAACTCCAACGAGCACCCGCTCCAGGTGTTCATCCGCCTCCGGCTGGAGCAGTATACCGACCCGGAGGCCATGGCGGGCTGGAACGAGGCCTTTGCCGCCGATTCGGTGATCTACGCCCTCATCGTGTGCTCCATCGTCCCCATTCTCATCATCTACCCCTTTATCCAGAAGTATTTTGCAAAGGGCGTCAACGTGGGCGGCGTGAAGGAGTAACGCCCGCTGGGAACGATATTTACGTGTGTGCTTCCCCGGCTGTGCCGGAAAGTGAAAATCAAACAGACATTAAGGAGGATATCATGAAAAAGTATAAGTCCCTGATCGCGGTGCTCCTTGCCATCGTGATGACCGCCGCCCTTCTGTCCGGCTGCGGCCCCAGCGTCCAGGTCCAGCAGTCCGATCCCCCCGCCCAGTCCAGCGCCCCCGCCGGGACCGAGCCCAGCCAGGCCCCCGAGCCCCAGGGCCTGACCTACGCCCCCGGCACCAAGCTGCGCATGGCCACCGGCTATAACAGCGCCTCCAAGGAGTTCGACTTCTGGAAGGAGCGGCTCAACGAGGTGGACATGGTCAGCGGCACCGCCACCAAGCTCACCGAGAACGGCGAGGCCGGCAATATGGTCAACATCGCCGAGTACCTGGACCTGATGCCCAACTTCAAAGCCTACCTGGAGACCAACCCCATCGTGCGCATGTCCATCACCGGCAACACCGACACCGGCGCCATCTACTTCAGCCCCTACTTTGACGGCGTGGACGACATCGAGCGTATGCCCCTGATGCGCACCGACTGGGTGGAGAAGCTGCTCAACGGCGAGGGCGAGTTTGCCGCCGGCGCCAGCAACAAGACCGCCGCCCCCTCCTACCAGCCCTATATGCCCACTTCCGGCAAGGTGGAGATCGACGTGGTCAAGGCCGACGGCTCCGGCGTGGAGAAGGTCACCAAGGACTACGACGCGGGCGGGAACATCATTGAGAAGATGAACGCCGCCGGCTCCATGGACGGCGTGGCCGCCGTCAACATGCTGCGCACCTACATCGACGAGGCGTATAACGGCTACTACGGGACCGACCGCGCCGACCTGTTCGTGGGCCAGAACGCCGCCTGGGACGCCGACGAGCTGGTGGCCCTGCTGCGCTGCGTGGTGGCCAACCCCCAGACCCTCAACGGCGCCGACGCCGTCCAGGGCCTGTTCTCCCGCGAGGACAACAACAACCAGCGCCGGGTTGATATGTTCCGCTTTGCCGGCACCCTGTTCGGCGTGCGCGGCCTGGAGTCCCGCCAGGACTACCTGTACGTGGGCAATGACAACAAGCTCCACGACGCCCGCCAGGAGAAAGAGACCTACGAGGCCCTGGAGCGGATGCACGCCATGGCGGCGGAGGGCCTGCTCTCCAAGGCCTTCATCGACGGCTCTGAGGAGAGCTCCGGCACCTATCTGGAGAACGACCTGGGCTTCATGCACTACGACTACAACCAGACCCAGACCCTGATGAACGCCACCAAGCTGAACAAGGACGGCGATGAGGGCGAGAAGTACATGGCCGTCATGGTTCCCGTGGCCCGCTGGGACGACGGCACCGGCGAGCAGTTCATGCGCTTTACCGAGTCCTGGCGTTCCGTCAAGACCGACGGCTGGGGTATCTCCAAGTCCGGCGTGGGCGACAGCGCCGACAAGCTCAACGCTTGCCTGGCCCTGATCGACTTCGCCTACTCCGAGGAGGGCCAGATCCTCATGAGCTACGGCCCCGAGGCGTGGCGCTCCAGCGAGACCTTCCTGTTTAACGGCAACGAAATGCCCAAGATCTCCGAGGCCTGCGAGAAGGAGCTGTGGGATCTGGCCGGTGGTAACTACACCAACTATGCCAGGTGGTATCTGGGTTCCACCCTGTCCTTCCTGAAGAGCCAGGCCTTTGAGTACCAGTGCACCCACGAGGTCGGCAAGGAGGGCGCGGGCTACATCTCCACTGCCATCGGCCTGGGCACCATCAAGCACCCCGAGCTGGCCCTGGCCTCCAATCCCTGGTACACCAGCGTTCCCACCGTCCTGCCCACCACCAAGGTGGAGAACGACACCATCAACGGCTACACCGAGCTCACCGACCGCTTCAACCAGCAGAAGGACGGCGGCAATATGCTGCTGGAGCTCATCGTCAACGGCTATACCAACGCGGCCATGCAGGACGCCGTCGGCACCGCCGACAACGTGGCCGGCAGCTGGTCCGGCAAGCAGTATCTGGCCATCAAGCAGAGCGCCTGGGAGAAGGACATCGCCTATTACGAGACCCTGAAGTGACCGGGCTCCCGCAACACAGTCTGCGGCCAGTCAAACTATCCTGAGCTTTCCACCGGCCGGGGGCGCGCCCCCCGGCCGGGGAGAAGCGATTTCCCTGGGAGGAGGTCGTCATGTATAAAAAGCAAATGACCGCGCAGAAGATCCTCTGTCTGGCGGCTGTCATCACAAGCGCGATCTTTTTCCTCTATGCGCTGGGCATTATGACCGATTTGTATGACAGCCTCTACGACACCATGCGCAATCCCAGCAATCCCTTCCAGACCGATGTGTCCGGCTCCATCGTCTACTATAACATGCAGGAATTCAACCGCATGTTCCTGATGTACAGCATCGGGCAGATCCTGCTGGGGGTGCTGCTGTTTGTCACCAACACCCACAGCCGCCGCCGGTACTATATCGGCAATTACGCGGCCACCGGCCTGTTTGTGGCGGCGGGGGTGTATAACGCCGTGTTTGCCCATACCTACATTGAAATTTTCAAGGCCCAGTTCCTCCAGGTGGACTTTGCCGCCCTCAAAGAGCACGCCGAGATGTGGGGCACACTGTATACCGAGTCCACCTTCTGGTTCGACCTGCACTATTTTGTGTTCGGCCTGCTGCTGGCGGTGTGCGCGCTGCTGGCAGCCAACACGGTATGGAAGGTGCGGCTGATGAAAGAGGAGGCCGGGCTGGTGGAAGAGGGGAGGAGGAGCGCCGGATGACAGCTGAAGAACGTACCATCCAACGTGACCGGATGCGGTTCATCAAGAATTCGCTCTCGTCCAACCTGGCCATCTTGGGCATCTTGTTCGATGTGTTTTACTTTGTCAGCATCTATAAATCGGATGTGAACACCTACTATTACAACATCCTCATCGGCGCCTCCATCGTGTACAATCTGGTGTTCATGCTTGCGGTATTCCTGTCCTCGGAGGGTGTGAAGAATTACAAAAGGAATTATTCCTACCTGCTGGCCGCCATTGGGGCGCTCCAGATTGTGCGCATCTTCATCATCCCCGTGCGGGCCCACGCCGCCGCTACCCTGGTGAACGGCGAGAACGTGGTGGTCATGCAGGACGGACAGTTCATCCGGGTACTGGTCTATCTCATTGCCTCCGCGGCCTGCCTTTTGGCGGCGGCGGTGGTGAATTTCATCCGCTGCGGCGAGCTGGAGGCACATCTGAAGTCTCTGAGGACCCAGGGTGTATAAGGAGGCAGGGACATGGCGACACTGAATTTGCAGCATATCGACAAGATATACGACAATCATGTGCAGGCGGTCTTTGACTTCAATCTGGACGTGAAGGACGGCGAGCTCATTGTGCTGGTGGGTCCCTCCGGCTGTGGCAAGTCCACTACCCTGCGCATGGTGGCCGGGCTGGAGGACATCTCCGCCGGCAAACTGCTGCTGGACGGAAAGGACATCACCGCCACCCCTGCTAAGGACCGGGATATGGCCATGGTATTCCAAAGCTACGCCCTGTACGGCCATATGACCATCTATGAGAATATGGCGTTCTCCCTTACCCTGCGCAAGGAGAACCCCAACGTCATCCACAAAAAGGTCATGGCGGCGGCGGACATACTGGGCCTGACCAGCCAGCTCAACAAGAAGCCCGCCCAGCTGTCCGGCGGTCAGCGCCAGCGGGTGGCAATGGGCCGATCTATCGTGCGCAACCCCAAGGTATTTCTCTTTGACGAGCCGCTGTCCAACCTGGACGCCAAGCTGCGCGGCGCCACCCGGCGGGAAATCCTGCTGCTACACAAACGGCTGAAGGCCACCATGCTCTATGTCACCCACGACCAGACCGAGGCGCTGACCCTGGCGGACCGTATCGTGTGTATGTCCATGGGCCATGTCCAGCAGGTGGGCACCCCCCTGGAGCTGTACGACAGCCCGGCCAACGTGTTTGTGGCCAGCTTCATCGGCCTGCCCCCCATGAACTTCTACAACGTGCGGGTGGGCGGCGGTAAGCTCACCGGCGCAGGATTCCAGGTGTCCCTCACCCCGGAGGAGCAGCGCATCCTGCGGGCCTACCAGAACAAGGAGATCACCCTGGGTGTCCGCCCGGAGAATATCGTGGAGGGGGCGGACGTGCCCGTCACGGTATCCTCCAACGAGAACCTGGGCATGAATACCCTGGTCCACGGCCATATCGGCGGCGTGAAAACCGCCGGGGCCAAGATTTCCGCCAAGCTCAAGGGCTGGCGGGACTACAAGGTGGGGGACACCGCGTCCTTTACCTTTGAGCGCAAGCATTTCTTCGACAAGGAGACCACCAACGCCATCAGGGGAGGTGAATGAGAGTGGAAAACAGGAATAACAAGGGCATGGTAGAGCTGGAGCTCCAGCACCGCCGCACCGTTATGGGCTGGCTGAAAGAGCGCCGGCGCAAATTCCTGGTGGCCATCAAGCGCCGCCCCCAGATGATCCCCCTGGCGGTGCTGGTGGCAGCGTTTGTGTTCTACTCCCTGAACCTGATGCACATTTCGGACACCACCGCCCGTATCCAGGGCCCGGGCATGGGGCTGGCTGGCTTTGCCACCATGCTGTTCTCCATGCTGTCCTTCATGTGCTTTCTCAACGCCTTCCCCTACCGTAAGAAGCCCAATATACCCATGATGGTTCTCATGTTCGCCATGCTGGGCATTGTCATCTTTGCCGACGCCTATTATATCAGCACCATCTGGGCTGCCATCAGCCGCCCGGAGAACCCCATTGTGGTGACGGAGAATACCATTTATATCGCGTACGCCGAGTATTACCTGCGCATACACATTGGCATCCTTGCCGCCGCCATCGTGCTGACCGCGCTGCTGCCGGTGTACTCCAAGTGGCTGCGGAAAATCAAGACGTCCGTCGACGTGGGGGACAACGGCGACCTGGAGGCCATTGACATCTCCGGCGAGGTGTGATGCCCCGCCCCGGACAAACAGGATTTGGGAGGCCCGGCGGCTGGGCCTCCCAAATTACCGAACAGAGGAGAGGCCATGGGCAAAAAACGTAAAAACCGAATGCAAAAATCGGAAATAGAGGGACAGTCTGAATACTACAGGCTGAAAACCCAGGCGGTGGACGACCTGGTGAACGCCAGCGAGGAGAACTCGCCCCCGGTATCGGAGGCGGAGCTGCGCGCCTACCGCTCCGGGCCCAGGATGAAGGTGGCGGACTGGGTGAAGATGCTGTTCATCAAGTTCTGGTTCGCCGGGGCGGTGTGTTTTTTCTTCATCTGGGGGCTGGGCGGGTTTTTGACCAATGAGCTGGACCTGCTGGCGGTCACCGGCATGGCCCTGGGCGTCGTCACCGACCTGATGACCAACCCCGTCCTGCGCTTTTTTGAAAAGACGAAGGGGGAGAACGCCCGCTGGATGATGGTGACCCGCAAGACCTATTCCGGGCTTTTTCTCAACATCCTGTACGGCTATGTGGTTTTGTTCCTGGTCTATACCCTGTACAATGCCGTCAACCTGGCCGCCGTCCGCATCACCGGGGTGGCGGACCGGGTGGTCCTGGGGGTGGAGCCGGTGTTCTTCGGGCTGTTCTGCCTGGGGTTCGACCTGCTCCTCATCCAGATGAAGCACGCTGTCGTCCGCATCGTCCGCGACGCGGCCCAAAAACCGGCCCAGTGAGGTTTATACCATGATAAAAATTCTATATTGCGGCGGCAGCTCCGTGTGCTTTGAGCTGGACGGGGGCGCGCCGTACTATGCCAAGGAAAGCTACCGCGTTCTGGTGGACGGGGAGGAGCGGCTCTCCGCGCAGAATACCAACGTCTTTTCCCTGTTCGGGCTGCGGCCTGGGACAGGATACGCTGTGGCCGTCCGCTTCGAAGGCGGCGGGGAGGAAAACGTCCGGTTTACCACCAGGACAGAGGCCTGCTGTGTGGATGTGCGGCAGTTTGGCGCGGCGGGGGACGGCGTCCACGAGGACACCGCCGCCATCCAGGCCGCCATCAGCTTTCTGCCCGAGGGGGGCCGGCTGTGGTTCCCGGCGGGGACCTATCTCACCCTGCCCCTGTGCCTGAAAAGCCACATCACCCTGGATCTGGACGAGGGGGCTGCTCTGCTGGGCTCCGCCGACCGGGGGCGCTACCCCGTTATCCCCAGCGTGAGCACGGACCCGGTGACCGGGGAGGAGACCCTCCAGGCGGGCTTCGAGGGCCAGGAGCTGGACTGCTACCAGTCGCTGCTCCAGGCGTCCTACGCGGAGGATATCGCCATCGTGGGCCGGGGGGCCATCGACGGAAACGGCGGGAACGGGGACTGGTGGGGGGATTTTGACAGCTTCCCCGCCAAGCGGCCCAGGGTGGTGTTTCTCAACCACACCCAGGACGTGACCATGCACGGCGTGACGGTGAAAAACGGCCCGTCCTGGCATGTCCACCCCTTCTATTCCCGGGACTTTGCCATGCTGGACTGCTTCGTCACCGCCCCCAAGGACAGCCCCAACACCGACGGCATCGACCCGGAGAGCTGCGACGGGGTGGATATCATCGGCTGCCGCTTTTCCGTGGGGGACGACTGCGTGGCGGTGAAATCCGGCAAGATCGACATGGCCCGGAAGTACAAGACCCCGGCGGACCGCCACACCATCCGCAACTGCCTGATGGAATTCGGCCATGGGGCCGTCACCCTGGGCAGCGAGCTGTCGGGGGGCATCCGCAACCTGAGCGTCACAAGCTGTTATTTCCACGCTACCGACCGGGGCCTGCGCATCAAGACCCGCCGGGGGAGGGGGAAGGACAGCGTGATCGACAACGTGCTGTTCGACAACATCCGCATGGACAAGGTCCTCACCCCCATCGTCATCAACATGTGGTACAATTGCTGCGACCCGGACCGCTACTCGGAGTATGTATGGCGCCGCGACCCCCTGCCGGTGGACGACAGGACGCCCCGCATGGGTTCCTTCGCCTTCCGCAACATGGAGTGCACGGGGGCGGAGGTGGCCGCCTGCTACATCGACGGCCTGCCGGAAAGCCCCATCGGCCGGGTGGAGCTGGAGAACATCTCCGTGGCCTTTGCCCAGGACGCCAAGCCCGGTATGCCCTCCATGCGCAACCACAATGAGGCGCGGTGCCGGCTGGGGCTGTACCTGGACAATGTGGAACGGGTTCGGGTGAAAAACGTGAGGCTGTCCGGCGTGGAGGGCAGGGGGCTGACGGCGGAGCACTGCCCGGACGTGTCCGCCCAGGACTTTGAGGAAACCTGATGGATTATAAAAAAATCGACGACTTTGTACTCCAGCTGGTGGAGCGCTCCACCCCGGAGCGCACCGCCTGGAACCTGGAGAAAATCCGGGAGGGCAAGCCCGCCTCCTGGAACTATATCGACGGCTGCATGCTCACCGCCCTGATGGAGATGGACAGCCTCACCGGCGACCCCCGGTACTTCCGGTTTGTGAAAGCCTGCGTGGACCATTTTGTGGGGGAGGACGGCTCCATCCGCACCTTTAGGCCCGAGGCCCGCAACCTGGACGACATCAACGAGGGCCGGGTGCTCTTTGCCCTGTACGGCCGTACCGGGGAAGAAAAATACCGCCGGGCGGCGGATTTCCTCCGGGCGCGGCTGGAGGAGCAGCCCCGCACCGTGGAGGGGAATTTCTGGCACAAGGCCATCTATCCCAACCAGGTGTGGCTGGACGGCATCTACATGGCCCAGCCCTTTTACGCCCTGTACGAAAAGCACTTCGGCGCCGGGGATTACTCCGATATTGTGGGCCAGATCAAGAATGTCCGGGCGCGAATGTTCTCGGAGGAAAAGGGGCTGTACTTCCACGGCTACGACGCGTCCAGAACCGCCTTTTGGGCGGACCCCGTGACGGGGCGCTCCAAGAACTTCTGGCTGCGCTCCCTGGGCTGGTTCGCGGTGGCCCTGGCCGACCTGCTGGACATCCTGCCCCAGGGGGAGGGCCGGGACAGCCTGGCCGCCATCTTTGACGAGCTGATGGGGCAGGCTAGCCGCTACGCCGACCCGGACACCGGCCTGTACTGGCAGGTGCCCGACCAGGGAGGCCGGGCGGGCAATTACCTGGAGACCAGCGGCAGCGCCATGATGGCCTACGCCATGCTCAAGGGGGCGCGGCTGGGCGCGCTGGACAAGGGATATGCCGCCAAGGGCCAGAGGACCTTTGACGGCATTGTGGAGAAGTATTTGACCTTTACCGAGGACGGGCTGGACCTGGGGGGCATCTGCCTGGTGGCGGGCCTGGGCCCGGAGGACAACCGCCGGCGGGACGGCTCTTACGAATACTACATCTCCGAGCCGGTGGTGGCCAACGACGCCAAGGGGGTGGCCCCCTTTGTGCTGGCCTATACGGAGGTCAAGCGGCTCACACCATGATTTTCACCTCGTCCGGCCCGGCAGGGGCCGGGGCGGCTTCCGGGGTGTAGCTGCGGGGGGAGACGCCGTACTTCTTTTTGAACAGCCGGGAGAAGTACAGCGGGTCGGCAAAGCCGCACATGCGGGCGGTCTCCGAGATGTTTCCCTTTCCCCAGAAGGTGGACAGGGTGCTGGCGGCGTTCTCCAGCCGCCGGTCGGTCAGGTACTGGAGGGGCGTGAGGCCGGTCTCCTTTTTGAACATCTTTTTCAGGTATTCGGTGTTGAAGGGGAGGGAGCCCAGGTAGGCGTTCAGGTCGTAGGTGCAGTCGGGATAGTGCTGGAGGATATTGTCCTCAATCTGCTGGACGGTCTCGCTGTGGCGGCGGACAGAGCGGTACTTGGTGAGATAGGCCACAATCAGCTGCCCGTAAAGGGGCAGGAGGGTATATTCCGCGGAGGTGTCCGACCAGTAATAGAAGGCGGCGGTGAACGCGTCCCGGAGAAAGCCGTTGGAATCGGCCCGGATGATAAGGGGCTCGGGATAGGTGAGGGCGGGATCGGTCAGGTTCATGTGGATGTTGGTGAACCCCTCCCGGCTGGCGTTGGAGTGGGGGACCATAGGGGGGACGACGGCCACGTCGTTGACGCCATATTCCAGCGTCCTGCCGTCAAAAATCATCTCGCCGCTGCCGCCGGTGCAGAAAATCAGCTCCCAGCTCTGATGGATGTGACGGGAGACCGTCCAGGTAAGGGCGTGCTTGCCCACATAGAGGATGTTGTTCATAACCGTCCGCTCCTTTCAAAACTTCGGGCTTTGCCCCTCCATTATACCGTGTTTCGACGGTTTTGTCCATATCTATCCTGTGGGCTGAGGGGGCCGGAATACCCGCCCCGCCCGGCGCGGGCCATAAATCCAAGTGTAAGGAGACAAAGAGTATGTCGTATTTAACCCTGAAAGACATCAATAAGATCTACCCCAACGGCTTTCATGCGGTGCACAACTTCAACTTGGAGATCGACAAGGGGGAGTTCATCGTTTTTGTCGGGCCGTCCGGCTGCGGGAAATCCACCACGCTGCGGATGATCGCCGGGCTGGAGGACATCTCCAACGGGGAGTTCCTCATCAACGGCAAGCGGGCCAACGAGCTGGGCCCCCGGGAGCGGGAGGTGGCCATGGTGTTCCAGAGCTACGCCCTCTACCCCCAGATGACGGTGTTTGACAACATCGCCTTCGGACTCACCCTCCAGGGGGTGGACGAGGAGGTCATCGAGGAGAAGGTGAAGAACACCGCCCGCATCCTGGGCCTCACCGACTACCTGGACCGGCTGCCCCGGGCGCTGTCCGGCGGCCAGCGCCAGCGGGTGGCCATCGGGCGGGCCATCATCCGCAAGGTGGGCGTGTTTTTGATGGACGAGCCGCTCAGCAACCTGGACGCCAAGCAGCGCGTGACCATGCGCTCCGAGATCGCCCAGATCCACCGGGAGACCGGGGCCACCACCATCTACGTCACCCACGACCAGACCGAGGCCATGACCCTGGCCGACCGCATCGTGGTGATGAAGGACGGCTACGTCCAGCAGACCGGCACCCCGTATGAGCTGTACCACAACCCGGTAAACGTGTTTGTGGCGGGCTTCATCGGCGAGCCGCCCATGAACTTTATCCGCGCCCGGGTAAAGGGCGGCAGAATCCCCTTCGGGCCCAATACGCTGGATGTGGCCTCCCGGCTGGGGGACAAGGCGGCGCGGTATGAGGGGAAGGAGATCGTGTTCGGCTTCCGGCCCGAGTCCATCGAGCTGGGCGCCCGGGAGGACGCCTATCAGGTGGACGCCCAGGTGGAGCTCACCGAGATGCTGGGGGACAACGCCAACGTCTATATCACCGCCGGGGAGGACAAGGCCATCCTGAAGGTGGACCCCCACGATACCCCGGACATCGACGCCGCCATCCGTTTCTCCATTCCCTATGAGCATGTGTACCTCTTTGATGGGGAGACGGAGGAGGTCATTGAAAAGGCTCTGGAAAAGAGCCGCTGAGAAAGGAGCGCAACACAATGGATATTCGCTATTCCTCAAATCCCCGGGACGTCAAACGCTACACCACCCAGGAGCTCCGGGACGAGTTTTTGATCCAAAACCTCTATGTGCCGGATACCGTCCAGGCCACCTACTCCCACGTGGACCGCATGGTGGTGATGGGTGTCATGCCGGTGAAGGAGACGGTGCCCATCGACAAGGGCATCGACGTGTGGGCCAACTTCGGCACCCGCTATTTCCTGGAGCGCCGGGAGGCCGGCATATTCAACCTGGGGGGCAAGGGGTTTATCGAGGTGGACGGGACCCGGTACGATCTGGGCTATGAGGACTGCCTGTATATCGCCATGGGGGCGGAGAAGGTGTCCTTCGGCAGCGTGGACGGGGCCGACCCCGCCAGGTTCTACCTGGCCTCCACCCCCGCCCATAAGGCGTGCAGAACCACCCTGCTCACCATGGAAAAGGCCAACCACCGCCCCTGCGGCGAGGCGGCGCAGTCCAACCAGCGGGTTATCAACCAGTTCATCCACCCCGACGTGCTGGAGACCTGCCAGCTGCTCATGGGGCTGACCCAGCTGTCCCCCGGCTCCGTGTGGAACACCATGCCCGCCCACACCCACGAGCGGCGCATGGAGGTCTACACCTACTTCGAGATTCCCGAGGACCAGGTGGTGTTCCATATGATGGGCCAGCCGGAGGAGACCCGGCATTTGGTCATGAAGAACTTCGACGCGGTGATCTCGCCCTCCTGGTCCATCCACAGCGGCTGCGGCACCGCCAACTACACCTTCATCTGGGCCATGGGCGGCGAGAACCAGGCGTTTGACGACATGGACAACCTGAAACCCACCGACCTGAAGTAAATTGTTGCCTGTGCCGGCGGCGCGGGCAGGCATCCAACTTTGATAATGAGAGGAGAACAGACCAATATGGATCAATTTAGACTGGACGGCAAGGTGGCGCTGGTCACCGGCGCGTCCTACGGCATCGGCTTTGCCATCGCCACCGCCCTGGCCGGGGCCGGGGCTGTCATTGTGTTCAACGACATCAAGCAGGAGCTGGTGGACAAGGGATTGGCCGCCTATGAGGAAGCGGGCATCAGGGCCCACGGCTACGTGTGCGACGTCACCGACGAGGACGCGGTGAATGCCCTGGTGGCCAAAATTGAACAGGAGGTCGGCGTGATCGACATCCTGGTGAACAACGCCGGTATCATCAAGCGCATACCCATGGTGGAGATGTCCGCCAAGGACTTCCGCCAGGTCATCGATGTGGATCTGAACGCCCCGTTCATCGTGGCCAAGGCCGTCATCCCCGCCATGATCCGCAAGGGCGGCGGCAAGATCATCAACATCTGCTCCATGATGAGCGAGCTGGGCCGGGAGACCGTGTCCGCCTACGCCGCGGCCAAGGGCGGGCTGAAGATGCTCACCCGCAACATCGCCAGCGAGTACGGCCAGTATAACATCCAGTGTAACGGAATCGGCCCAGGCTATATCGCCACCCCCCAGACCGCGCCGCTGCGGGAGGTGCAGCCCGACGGCTCCAAGCACCCCTTCGACCAGTTCATCCTGGCCAAGACCCCGGCCAACCGCTGGGGCGAGGCGTCTGACCTGGGAGGCCCGGCGGTGTTCCTGGCCTCCCCCGCCTCCGACTTTGTGAACGGCCACATCCTGTATGTGGACGGCGGCATCTTGGCCTATATCGGCAAGCAGCCCTGATGGAGATTATCTCCTTCCAGGCCCTGGGGGCCCAGGTGCGGGGCTATCTCCAGGACGACTACGACACCCTGGCCGCCCACAAGGTGCGCCCCGCACTGGTGATCTGCCCCGGCGGGGCCTACCGCTGGCGTTCCCCCCGGGAAAAGGACCCGCCCGCCTTCGAGTTTTTGTCCATGGGCTGGCAGGTGTTCATCCTGGAATATTCCTGTACTGGGGAGGCAGGGGAGTACCGCCCTCTGCGGGAGCTGGCGGAGACGGTGCGGCAGCTCCGCGCGCGCCAAGAGGGGTGGCATATCGACCGGTCCAAAATCGCCGTGCTGGGCTTTTCCGCCGGGGGGCACCTGGCGGCCAGCCTGGGGGCGCTGTGGAACGACCCGGTCCTGGGCCTGCCGCCGGAGTCAAGGCCGGACGCGCTGGCGCTGTGCTACCCGGTGATCGCCACAAAGGGCGGGTTTGCCCACGGGGAGTCGGCGGACTGGGTGTCCGGCGGGGATGAGGCCGTCCGGGACAAGCTCCACCTCTGGGACCGGGTGACGGCGGACTTCCCGCCCACCTTCCTGTGGCACGGCGGGGAGGACGCCAGCGTCCCCCCGGAAAACAGCCTGCTGCTGGCGGTGGAGCTGAGAAAGCACGGGGTGCCCTTCGAGTACCATCTGTTCGGCAGCGGGGCCCACGGCATTTCCACCTGTACCCAGGAGGTGGAGACCCCGGACGGGGTATGCCGGGCGTGGGTGCCGCTGTGCAAGGGCTGGCTCAACCGTCGGTTTGAATACACGCCGTAAATATGCTGAAAATGGGGTGCAGGGTCTGCGCCCCATTTTTGTCAGGAGGAGAGATTTAATGCAGATCGGGATCAGACTGCACGATGTAAACGCCGGCCTTGCCCCGGCGGAGCAGACCATGGAGGCCCGGGCGGCCAAGGCCAGGGAGGAGGGCTTTTCCTGCGTCCACCTGGCCTTGTCCAAGGTGATGAAGGACGTGAGCTTTGATGACTGCGCCCTCACCGAGGGGCTGGCGATGCACATAAAGCGGGTGTTCGCCCAAAACGGGCTGGACATCGCGGTGTTGGGCTGCTATTTGAATCTGGCCCACCCGAACCCGGACAGGCTGCGGGACATCCAGGGCCGATACTTCGGCCACCTGCGGGCGGCTGCCCTGATGGGGGCGGGGGTGGTGGGCACCGAGACGGGCGCACCCAACGCCGAATACAAGATGGACGCCAACACCCACACCAGGGAGGCGCTGGAGACGTTTGTACGCAACCTGGCCCCGGTGGTGGAGCGGGCGGAGCGCTGGGGGGTAGCAGTGGCCATCGAGCCGGTGTGGAAGCACATCGTCTATGACGCGGACCGGGCGCTGGAGGTGCTGAACGCCATCCGAAGCCCCAACCTGCGCGTCATCCTTGACCCGGTGAACCTGCTGTACGCCGGAAACGCGGACGACAGGGAGCGGGTGGTGGGCGAGGCCATGGACAAGCTGGCCGGCCACATTGCGGTCATCCACCTGAAGGACTTTGTCCGGGAGGGGGACGAGCTGCACGCTGTGGCTGCCGGGATCGGGGAGATGGACTATACCGGGATCCTGCGGTTTATGAAGGAGCGCAAGCCCTATATCCAGGCCACCCTGGAGAACACAACCAACCACAACGCTGTCCAGGCCCGGGAGTTCCTCCAGGGGCTGTACGGCGGGCTTTGAGGGGGATCGAGATGAGATACGAGAGCGGCGCCCGCCGGGTGGACGGCATCCGGCTGGCCTACATCGGGGGCGGTTCCCGGGGCTGGGCGTGGAGCCTCATGACCGATTTGGCCATGGAGCCGTCCATGGGCGGGGAGGTGGCGCTGTACGACATCGACCAGGCAGCGGTCCGGGCCAACGAGGTCATCGGGAACAAAATAGACAGCCTGCCCGCCACCCGGGGGCGGTGGCGCTACCGGGTGGCGGAGAGTCTGGAGGAGGCCCTCACGGGAGCGGACTTCGTGGTCATCTCCATTCTGCCGGGCACCTTTGACGAGATGGAGGCAGACGTCCACCTGCCCGAGCGGCTGAACATCTGGCAGCCGGTGGGGGACACGGCGGGGCCGGGGGGCATCGTCCGCGCCCTGCGCGCCCTGCCCATGTACGTCCCCATCGCCCAGGCCATCCGGGACTGCTGCCCCGGAGCATGGGTTGTCAACTATACCAACCCCATGTCCCTGTGCGTCCAGGCGCTCTACCACGTGTTCCCGGAGGTCAAGGCGTTCGGCTGCTGCCACGAGGTATTCAACACCCAGCAGGTGCTGGCCGCGGCGGCGGGGGAGGCGCTGGGCATTCCCGCCCCCGCACGGCGGGATATCCACGTGAACGTGCTTGGCATCAACCACTTCACCTGGTTTGACCGGGCCTCCTATGAGGGGCTGGACCTGTTCCCGGCGTACCGGGAGTTTGTGGACAAATACTATAAGGACGGCTTCCACGAGCGGGACCAGAATTGGGCCAACGCCTCCTTTGCCTGCGCTCACCGGGTGAAGTTCGACCTGTTCCGGCGCTTCGGCCTCATTGCTGCCGCCGGAGACCGCCATCTGGCGGAGTTCATGCCGGGGGACGAATACCTGCGGGACCCGGAGACGGTGCGGGCCTGGAAGTTCGGCCTGACCCCGGTGCGGTGGCGGAAGGAAGACCGGAAGGCCCGGCTGGAGAAGAGCCGGGCCATGGTCTCGGGGGAGCGGGAGGTGGACATGGCCCCCTCCGGGGAGGAGGGGGTGCTGCTGATGAAGGCGCTGTGCGGCCTGGGCCGGGTGGTGAGCAATGTGAACCTGCCCAACGCCGGGCAGATCCCCAACCTGCCCCTGGGGGCGGTGGTGGAGACCAACGCGGTGTTCTCCAAAGACAGCGTGCGGCCGGTGCTGGCCGGGCCGCTGCCGGAGGGGGTGCGGCGGCTCGTCGCGCTCCACGTGGAAAACCACGCCCTCACCCTGCGCGCGGCGCTGGATTGCGACCGGGGGCTGGTGGTCCGGGCCCTGCGCAACGACCCCAACACCGCCGCCAAGTGCGGGGATGAGGGGGAGCTGCGCCGCCTGGCGGACGACATGATCGCGGCCACGGCCAGATATCTGCCGAAGGGTTGGGGGGTCTGAGCGTTCCGCGACAGGGGAACAGGAAGCGGCGCCCTCCTGGGTGGGAGGGCGCCGCAAACCGTTTCACGTGAAACGCATGTTCTAAAACATCCCCAGGGACTTGAAGAGGAAAATCCAGAAGAACATGGTGCCGGCGGACAGCAGGGTGGTGAGGGTGACCGCGCCGGCGGCCAGCTCGGGATTTCCGCCCATCTGGACGGCCATGCTGAAGGAGCTGACGGCGGCGGGGGTGGCAAACATGGAGATGAGTACGGCGAACTCTGGCCCCCGCAGCCCGAAAAGCGCCGCCAGGGGCAGGGCTATGCCGGGGTAGACCAGCAGGCGCAGCGCCGTGCACACCGCCAGGTTGCGCCGGTAGAGCCCCACGGATCGGAACTCGAACTCCGCCCCCAGCAGGAGCAGGGCCACCGGCGAGGCGGACGCCCCCAGCTGGGCGATGGGATTTGCCACGCACTGCGGCAGGCGCAGGCCGGACAGGTTGGCCAGCACCCCCGCCGCCGAGGCCAGGATCAGCGGGTTTTTGACGATGCCCAGCAGAATCTTGCGGGGGTCGATTTCCCTGCGGCTGAAGGTCTCCAGCGTGACCACGGCCAGCACGTTGTAGCAGGGGACGACGATGGCCAGCATGACGGAGACGGTGGCCAGGTCCGCGCCGGGGCACAGCTCCCGGATCAGGGGGAGGCCCAGGAGCAGGAAGTTGCTGCGGAAGGAGGCCTGGATCATCACCCCCCGCTGGTCGTTGGCCGGCTCAATGCGCTTGACAAAGAGCCAGGTGAGGGCAAACAGGGCCAGCAGCGCCGAAAGCGCCAGCCCCAGGCAGCCCAGGCTGACCCCAGACCTGATATCGGACGTGTAGATGTTGGTAAAGAGCATCAGCGGCAGCAGGGTGTGGAATACCAGGGAGTTGAAGCGCCGGATGTGCTCCTTTTCCAGGCGGAGCATCCGCTTGGCCCCGTAGCCCACGGCCATCATCAGAAAGATGGATGCAATGGCGTTGAGCGAGAGCAGAAAACTGTTGAGCAGCATGGCTTTGTCCGCCTTTCCGAAGGGTGGTCCGACGGCCGCGCCGTTTGGACAGGGATAGTTTACCACAGCCTGGGCCATTTGTGAAGGGAGGGCGGCTCCCCGGCGGGGATTTTTGGCGGCTGCCGGTCTTGCGCGGGGCGCTGGAGTTGTGGTATGATAGGCGGACACACGGCGGGGTGCCCGCCGCACAGGAGAGGATGGGAAAAGCATGGCGGCTCGCATCCAAAACATGACGGAGGGGAGACCGGGGAAGCTGATCTTCAGCTTCGCGCTGCCCCTGATGGTGGGCAATGTGTTCCAGCAGCTGTATACCGTGGTGGACACCATGGTGGTGGGAAAATACCTGGGCGTGGGCGCGCTGGCCGCGCTGGGGGCCGCGGACTGGATGAACTGGATGATGCTGGGCATTGTGCAGGGCTTCGCCCAGGGCTGCGCCATCCGCATGTCCCGGGAGTTCGGCGCGGGGGACTACGCCGGGCTGCGGGACGTGATCGGCAACGCGGGGGTGCTGTCCGCCCTGTTTTCCCTGCTGCTGGCGGGGGCGGGGCAGCTGGCGGCGCGGCCGGTGCTGGTGCTCTTGCAGACCCCCGGGGACATTCTGGGGGACGCGCTTTTGTACCTGCGCGTCATGTACCTGGGCGTCCCGGTGATGATGGCCTATAACCTGCTGGCCTGCGTGCTGCGCTCCCTGGGGGACGGGAAAACGCCGCTCCAGGCCATGGCGGTGGCCTCGGCGGCCAATATTGCGCTGGATTTGCTGTTCGTGATGGTGTTCCAGTGGGGCATCGCCGGGGCGGCGGCGGCCACGTTGATCGCCCAGGCGCTGTCCGGCCTGTTCTGCCTGTACCACGTGGGGAAGCTGGAGATGCTGCGGCTGGGCCGGGCCAACCTGCGCCTCCAAAAGGGGGTGGCCCCCAATTTGCTGGGGCTGGGCTTCCCCATGGCCTTCCAGAACTGCATCATTGCCGTGGGCGGCATGATCGTGCAGTTTGTGGTCAACGGCTCCGGCGTGGTGTTCATCGCGGGGTTCACCGCCACCAACAAGCTGTACGGCGTGCTGGAGATTGCCGCCACCTCCTACGGCTACGCCATGATTACCTATGTGGGCCAGAACCTGGGCGCGGGGCGGCACCGGCGCATCCGGCAGGGGACCCGGGCGGCGCTGGCCATCGCGGCGGCCACCTCGCTGGTGATCGCGGCGGTGATGCTGGCGTTCGGGCGGGTGATTTTGAGCGGCTTTATCTCCGGGACGCCCCAGGAGGTGGAGCAGGCCATGGGGACGGCCTATTTCTACCTGGCCGTTATGAGCGTGGGCCTGCCCGTGCTGTATGTGCTCCACGTACTGCGTTCCGCCATCCAGGGGATGGGGAATACCGCCCTGCCCATGGCGTCCGGCGTGGTGGAATTCCTCATGCGCACCGCCGCCGCCCTCTATCTGCCGCTGCTGGCGGGGGAGGCGGGCATCTTCTTCGCCGAGCCTGCCGCGTGGCTGGGGGCGGACGTGGTGCTGGCGGCCAGCTATTTCGCGGTGGCCCGCCGCAGGCTGCGCAATGAGGAGGAATGACGCCTGAGACGCGAAGAAGGGGCCGTCCCCGGTGGGGGACGGCCCTGTATTTTGTCCGGGATGGTCACGGCTGGGCGGGCCCGGCCACAATCATGTTGGGCCAGCGCTCCTCCATGCGCTGGTCGGAATACCGCCGGTCGATGAATTCCTCAAAGGCGTTGGCGGGCTCGGGCTGGATGGGCCGGGTGGAGTAGCGCAGCATGGCGGCGCTGGTGAGCAGGGCGTTGCAGGCCATGACAAACACCACGGCCCAGGTGGCGACCTTGCCCGCCAGGGCGGGCAGGGATTCGATGCCCTTGGACATGGGGGGATAGATCATCTTGATCCACACCACCGCCAGCACGCCCCAGAAGAAGCAGAACAGCACGTTGGTGCGCCCGCCGATGTTCAGCGGCATGTCGCTGTAGTCCCAGAACACCGTGCCGAACACCAGCTCGGTGAATACGCTGCACAGGTACTCGTAGGCGCCCCCCACCACAAAGCCGGCGGCGAACACATAGCGGTCGTTTTTCTCCGCCAGCCCCTGGAGGGCTACGGTGAGCACCACCGCCCCCAGCCCCCACACAAAGCTGAAGGGGCCGTAGAGCACGCTGGAGCGGTTCATCCATTCCCCGTCCACCAGGCCGCACCAGAAGGTCTCAATAATGTCCCCCAGCAGGGCGGAGAGGAGGAACACCCACACCAGCTTGTCCCAGCACAGGCCCTTGGCAAAGGTGTAGGTTTCCTTCTCCTTGCCGGGGCCTTCCTCCAAACCGGGGTAGGCCTTGCGCAGGCGCTTCCACACGCTGTTGTAGATGCGCCCGGCCAGCTTCCCCTGGCTGCTTTCCGCCAGGCGCTGCTCATAGCGGGAGGCGTCCCCGGTGCGCACGGCGTAAAACACGGCGGCAAAGTCCAGGGCGGTGAGGGTGAAGCAGGCGATGACTACGATGTGCCGGAGCGGCTCGGGCACCAGCAGCACCCCGGCCATCAGCACCGGGTGGATGATGAGGTAGGCGAGGTAGTATATCCCCGCCACCAGGGCGGAGGACAAAAGGCCCTTGCCGGTGCCGGACAGCAGGCGGCTGCGCTCCTGGTTCCACCGAATCTTGGGGCCCACCCGCTGGAAAAAGTGGTCGCCGATGCGCTCCACCACGGAGGACATCACCATAGTGGCCAGGAAGGACAGGACAGGGCGCCCCGCCAGGGTGGGCAGAAGCAGGAGGAGCAGCACAAAGGTGAAGCCGTAGGACAGCACCAGCGGCAGGGCCACCACGCCCCGGTTGCAGAATTTACGCCGGGTGACGGCGTAGTACCCCGCCTCCGCCGCCCAGCCCAGGAAGGAGTAGAGCAGCAGGTACAGCGCCAGATCGTAGAAATCGTACAATAGGGTCACAGCCTTTCTCTCTATATATGCGGACTTATTGAGGAAGAGTATACCATATTCCGTTGGAAATTCAATACCCGCCGCGGGAGAAACGGTGGTTCCCCATCCGCCGCGCGGGGAGGATTCGGCAAAATATTCACTTGCATTTTGGGCCGGGATGGGTTACACTGGGAAAACAGGCAGAGTAGGAGCGCGCGTGTCAGGAGGCATTGCCTCCGCAGTGCCGGCGGGACGGGGAGTTGTCCGCCGGACGAAAAGCCCATGGCTTGCAGTGCGCCCTCCGCATCCCGCTGCCGCATGGTGGAATCGCGCCCGTTGGGCCTCCTTTATGCGGCATACCCGTTTTGGGTGCTGCCGGACAAAAAGGAGGTCTTTTTTCATGGAAATCTTCAAAACGCCCTTCTCCCGTGCCTACTGGCGGTGTGCCGCGCGGGACGCGAAAAAGCTGCGGATGCTGGTGTTCTCCGCGCTGATGGTGGCCGCCTGCGTGGCGCTGGGCCGGCTTCCATCCATCTATGTGGCCACCGGAACCAAAATTTCCTGGGGTTTTCTGGCCCGGGCCCTGTGCGCCCTGGTGGGGGGGCCGGTGAACGCCCTGCTGTTCGGCTTCGTGGAGGACACGGTGGGCTACTTCATAAATCCGGACGGAGGCTATAATCCCTTTTACATCCTCACCACCATGCTGGGGGTGTTCACCTACGCGCTGTTCCTCTACCGCTCGGAGGTGACGGTGGCGCGGATTTTCCTGGCCAAGCTGTTTACCAATGTCCAGAATGTGTTTTTGCAGTCCCTGGGGACATACCTATGGTACTCCGCCGGAAAGGGTTATTGGGTTCTGGTGGGGGAGCGGGCGGTAAAAAACGCCGTTATGCTGCCCATCCAGACTGTCATGCTGGCGGCGCTGTTTGCCGCGCTGCTGCCCACCCTGCACCGAATGGGCTTCCTGCCCGACCAGTCCGCCCGGCTGAAGCTGTGGAAGCGGCCGGAACGGGAAAAGATGCCGGACAAAGGAGAGGCCCTCCCAAGGGAGGAGCCCTGGGAGAAGTGACCGCCCGGGCCGCATAACCAAAGCCATGTCCGCATACCTTCCCATGAGGGGGGATGCGGACATGGCTTTTTTCCAGTGGCTGGGGGATTTTCTATGGGGCGGGCCGCTGCTGGCGGCGTTTTTGGCGGTGGGGCTGTGGTACTCCTTCGGCTCGGGATTTTTCCAGCTCTTCGGGCTGCCCGTGTGGTGGAGGGCGACGGTGGGCTCCCTGTTCCGGCGGAAAAAGAGCCGGCAGGAGGGCCGGGGGGTGACCCAGCTCCAGGCCCTGTCCACCGCCCTGGCGGCCACCATCGGCACGGGATCCATTGCCGGGGTGGCCACCGCCATCGCCTACGGCGGGCCGGGGGCGGTGTTCTGGATGTGGATGTCCGCCCTGCTGGGCATGATGACGGGGTGCGGGGAGAAGATTTTGGCGGTGCGCCACCGGGAACGCGGGGCCGACGGCCGTTGGAAGGGCGGGCCTATGCAGTACATGGAAAAGGGGCTTCGCCTGCCGGGGCTGGCAAAGCTGTTTGCCCTGTTCTGCATCGCGGAGACGCTGACCGGAGGTAACCTGGCCCAGGCCAACTCCATCGCCGGGGCGCTGTCAGCCGCCGGGGGGCTCAGTCCGGCGGCGGTGGGGATTGTGCTGGCGGCGGTCACCGCCATAGTGCTGATGGGGGGCATCAAGCGCATCGGCAGGATTTGCGAGCTGCTGGTGCCCGCCATGGCCCTGCTGTTTGTGGGGGGCGGGCTGGCGGTGATTGCCGCCAACTACCAGGCGGTGCCGCAGGCGTTTGCGGAGATTGTGGGGTACGCCTTCGCCCCCCGGGCGGTGGCGGGGGGATACGCCATGGGGACGGCCCTGCGCTATGGGGTAGCCCGGGGCGTGTTCACCAACGAGGCCGGGGTGGGCATGTCCGCCATCGCCCACGCCTGCGCCGACGTGGATGAGCCGGCCCAGCAGGGGATGTGGGGGATTTTCGAGGTGTTTTTCGCCACCATGGTCATCTGCACGGTGACGGCGCTGGTCATACTCACCTCCGGGGTGTACGACCCGGCCGCGATGCTTCCCCTGGCGGAGGGGGGCGCGGTGCCCCGGGAGCTGCTGGGCGCGCCGCTGACGGTGGCGGGCTTTGCCACCCTGTTCGGCGAAGCGGGGGAATGGATCGTGTCGGTGAGCTTGATCCTGTTCGCCTTTACCTCCCTGATTGGCTCGGGATATTACGGGCGGCGGGGGGTGGAGACCCTCACGCCCGCCCGGTGGGCCCAGGGGCTGTACCAGCTGGCGTTTCCCGCCTTCATCGTGCTGGGGGCGGTGGGGGACGTGACGGCGGTATGGCAGGTGGTGGACGTGTTCAGCGGCCTGCTGGCGGCGGTAAACCTGCCCGCGCTGCTGCTGCTGTCCCCCGAGGCGCTGTACCTGCTGCGATCCTGGCTGGAGGGGCAAAAAAAGAAAACGGGGAATTGGGAAGAATCCACTTGACAATGGGGGAAAAGCTGGTATAATAATCTACGTTGCGCCGCACCACAGCGGCCAGAGGCATTGTGACTTCGCCACCGATTTGCAGCGGTATCGAAGAGGTCATAACGAGCACGATTGGAAATCGTGTAGCGGCTGAAACCGCTCGAGGGTTCGAATCCCTCCCGCTGCGCCAAACCGGGAAGCCTTGAAAATCAAGGCTTCCCGGTTTTTTCTTACAGCCGCAACGGTTTTGGGCATTTTGTAATATGCGTTTCTCCGATTGTAATGCACGTAGTTTTTCCTGAAATCTGTGTACTTTTACACATGAGTTTACACATAAAAAAGGCGGGGGTTATCCCCCCGCCCGCGCCCTCATCGCCATAATCGCGGCCTCCTCGCGGGTGACCAGATCGTGGGGCCGCTTGCCGTCG
>CATABD010000016.1 GCA_949494735.1 uncultured Oscillospiraceae bacterium | reverse complement strand
TGGAGGAAGTGGACCCCGCCGATGGGTACTCCATCATCAACTCCTCCGAAACGGTATTTCTGGCGGACAACGGAGAGCAGAGCGTTATCACCGTTCGCTTCGACAATATGCCGGACGGCCTCCTTCTTATCAGGAAGGTTTGCGCCACCAACCCGTCCATCACCTTGCAAAATGCCGAGTTTAAGATCACTTACGCGGACGGAAGCGTGATAGGCGATTCCAACGGCATTTTCAGAACCGATGAAAACGGGGAGATCCGCATTGAGGGCTTGAAACCGGGCAAGAGCGTGATCGTCACCGAGGTGCAGGCCCCTCCCGGATTCATCATCGACACCCAATCGCAGGCCATCCAGATCAAAGAGGGCCGCACCAGCGTCCTCACCTTCAAAAACCAGCCCAAGGGAAAACTGATCATTCAGAAGCGGGACAGCCAGACCAATGAGGCTTTGCCCGGTGCCGAGTTCCGTGTGACCACGGCGGCGGGTTGCGAGGTGGGGCTGGACGGGGTGATCGGCACATCCTCCCTCACCTCCAACGGCATTTTCACCACCGACAGCCAGGGGGAGATCCGCATCTCCAACCTCGCCCCCGGCGCTTACGTCATCAATGAAATCAAAGCGCCGGACGGCGGGTACGTCATCGACACCCCCTCCACCAATGTGGTGATCGGTCAGGGCGGTGATACCCAAACTGTGGTAATCAAAAACACCCGCAAGGGGGGCCTTATCGTTGAGAAGTACGATAAAGTGACCAAGCAGCCCCTGGCTGGCGCTCAGTTCAAGATCATGACCGCCAGCGGCGAGCTGGTGCCGGATAATGAGGGGCTGACTTCCTCCAACGGCCTTTACACCACCGATCAGAACGGCCAGATCGTGTTGTCCAAGCTGCTCCCCGGCACCTATGTGGTTTCTGAGGAACGCGCCCCGGACAACTACCGCAAGGACCCCACCCCGCAGACGGTGGTGGTGAACGCCGGGGACACACAGACCATTCGTTTTTATGACGATCCCCTGTGCACCCTCACCATTTTGAAGCGGGACGCCGTGACCAAGAAGCCGTTGAAGGGCGCTGAGTTCCTGGTTCGGGACAGCTCCGGCCATGTGATCGGCCCCAGCAACGGCCTTTACACCACCGGCACCGACGGCACCGTGACCGTCACAGGGCTGGCCCCCAATTCCACCATCGTGGTGTCCGAGAAAAAGGCCCCGGTGGGCTACATCCTGGACGAGACGCCGAAAAATATCGTGGTGCGCTCCGGCGTTGCCAACAGCCTGATCTTTGACAACGAACCGGGCACCACCCTGATCATCCGAAAGTTTATCGAAGGCACCGAGAATGAACCGCTCTCCGGCGTCTGCTTCAAGGTGGTGGACGGCGCTGGCGCTGCTGTCGGCCCGGATGATGGGGTGTATTACACGGATAAGGCCGGGGAGATCGTGCTGGAGGGCATCGAACCCGGCACCACCGTGATTGCCCGCGAGGTCAAGACCGTGGAGGGCTTCGTGCTGGACGGCACCCCCCAGGACATCAAGATCGTGGGCGGGCGTGTGCAGCAGCTCACCTTCTGGAATAAGCGGGCCGGGACGCTGGTGATCCAGAAAAAGGATAAGATATCCGGCGAGATGATCCCCGGCGCACAGTTCCAACTCACCTATGCCAACGGTGGCTATGTGGACAATGACAACGGCCACCTGTCCAGCAACGGTCTCTACACCACCGATGATAAGGGCGAGATCCGCATTTCCGGCGTGGTGGGCACCATCGTGGCAAAGGAGGTCAAAGCGGCCCCTGGCTATGTCATTGACAGCGGCACACAGACGCAGACCGTCACCGTCAACCCCCTGGACACGCAGACGTTGACCTTCCTCAACGAGCCTCTTTGTTCCCTCACCATCACCAAGCTGGATTCTGTGACGGGTAAGCCCGTGCCCAATACCTCTTTTGCGGTGAAGGACGGCAATGGGAACGTGCTGGCGACCTGCACCACCGGGAAGGACGGCACCGCCACCGTCACCGGCCTCGTGCCCAACAGCACCGTGGTGGTGGTGGAGACCCGTGTGCCGGATGGCTATGTACTGAACACCACACCCCAGGTGATCACCGTGAAAAATGGGGTCAACACCCTCACCGGCAGCTCCGGCACCGGGGGCACACCCACCAATCCGGGCGGAATAACCGGGGGTGGCAACGATGTGGTGGTGGAGAACGATCCCAAGACTACGCTGACCATCCAGAAGTATGTGGACGGCACCACCGATCCCATCCAGGGCGTGACCTTCCTTGTCACCGACAGCAGCGGCGCGGTGGTGGGGCCGAACAACGGCGAGTATGTGACGGACCGCAATGGCCGCATCGTCATTGAGGGGCTGGAACCCGGCGTCACCATCACCGCCAGGGAAACCAGGGCCGCCAGCGGCTACGTGCTGGACACCACGCCCCAGTCCATCAAAATCAAGGTGGGCCAGGGGCAGACGATGACCTTCTTCAACAAGGCCGAGGGCGGGCTGGAGCTGATCAAGGTGTCCGCCAGTGACAGCACCCAGCGCATCCCCGGCACCACCTTCGAGATCAGGAAGATGGACGGCGCTTTGGTGGAGACCGTCACCACCGGCAAGGATGGCCGCGTCCACGTCAACCTGGACGCTGGCAGCTACTATGCCGTTGAGACTGAGGCGGCGCAGGGCTTCAAGCTGGACGCCACCCATCACGATTTCACGGTGCAGGATGGCAAAACAACCACGCTGACGGTGAAAAATAAGCCCTTCAGCGGGATCTTGATTCATAAGACGGATTCCGTCACCGGCCAGGGGATCTACGGCGTCACCTTCCTGCTCTACGACAACACCAACACCCCCATCGGGCAGTACACCAGCGACAATTCCGGCTACGTCTACATTGAGGGCCTGACGGACGGTGGCCGCTATTATCTGCGGGAGTTGGAAAATCCGGGCTATATTCCCGATACGCAGATGAAAACGGTCTATGTGACCGCCGGGGAGACCACGCTGATCGAGTGGAAAAACACCCCTATCACCGCCCAAATCCAGATTACCAAAAAATCCGCCGACTACAACCCCACCAACGGCCTGCCCGCCGGGACGCTGCTGGAGGGCGCGGTTTTTGAAATTCGGGACAAGGCCGGGAATTTGGTGGATACCATCCGCTCCGACAGCCGGGGTGTGGCTACCTCCAAGCCCCTGCCCCTGGGCCGGTACACCATTCGGGAGGTCAAGGCCCCGGCCAATTACGGGGTGAGCGACCAGGAGCTGACGGCCTACCTGGAACACGCGGGCGAGATTGTCCGCTTTGAAGTGACCAACAAGGCCCTGTCCACCGGCGTGTCCATCACCAAGACCGGCCCCAAGCAGATCATGGCGGGCCAGCCCGTGCGCTATGTGTTCTCCGACATCGGCAACAACTCCAATGTCATGCTCACGTCCTTCTACTGGCGCGACACCCTGCCCGCCGAGGTCCGGCTGGACAAGGTGGTGACGGGCACCTATAACTTCCCCGGCACCTATAAGATCACCTACCGGGTCAACGGCGGTGAACCCCGGACGCTGGCGGATAACCTGTCCACCAGCAAAAACTACACCCTGGCGGCGTCCGCCACCGCCCTGAGGCTGGCCGCCAACGAGCGCGTCACCGAGATCATGTTCGTGTTCGGTCAGGCTCCCGCTGGCTTTGCCCAGGTGGAGAAGCCCATGCTGTACTGCATCGCTGTCAAGAACATCGCGTCCGCTTCCTTTGTGAATGTGGCCGATGTGGGCGGCGTGTACGGCGGCATTTGGGTGCAGGCCGTGTCCCGGTGGGTCACTACTGTGTACGGCAAGCCCATCGTGCCCTCTCTGCCCCAGACCGGGTATTAAATCCATCTTTGCGTGACGCCGCCCGCACTCCGGGCGGCGTCACGCCGGAAAGGGGAAGCACAATAATGTACCCGTCCTATAGTGACTATTGGGATATCCGGCAGAACAAATCCGTGCGTATCGCGTCCCCTGTTGGTCAGGCGCAGTTCATACTTACCGACTACACCCACATGATCGAACCGCGCCCAAACGAGTGGCTGCTTCTTTGCCGGTTTGCGGATACCATTGGGATTGAGCATGGCGACAGGGAGCTTCGGGAGCTGAGACATCTTGCGGAACATCTGAAAAGCCGCTGTTTTGAGGGTTTGTATGGCTATGTTGATCCCATGGTTGCCATTGAAATAGAGAAGGAGATCGTCCTGCACACAGCCCCCGGCTATTCTGAAGGGCTGGGACATGACATCACCCCCGCCGTTAGGCTCCTGAAAGGCTATGAGCAAAACGGCCCTGTTTTTACCCAGGCGGAGCGGAATTTGATCTTGACCCACGCATATTTCATGGGCGGCGTCCGGGACACCGAGCAGATCGCCGGTAGGATGGCCGCTCACGATTTCTCCAGCCGGGATATTGCCGCCGCCTGTGCCGGTATTGAGGCGGTAAATCTGGAGTGGAGCGGTTTGGAGCGGATGGAAGGGATCGAGGTGGGCACCGAGAAATGTCCCACGTTCCAATTCAGCTTTGCCAACTGCGAGGACCCCATGAAGGGTTATCCGCGCTTTACCTTCTACCCCACCTTGTTCCCCCACGGCGGCGAAGTCCTTCAAAGCGGGGTGGTGATACGGCCCTGCCCCGATGCTCCGGGCCGCTGGCAGTCCGACCTATGGAAAATTGACCAGACCTATACAGCGCCCCGTTACTATTTGGAAGCTGGCCGTGGCCGTTTTGAACTGGCGGAATACGTGGATATTGACAACCCGCGCGATTTGGAGGCATCGGTGTGCAAAGGATGTATCATCCCGCGACAGCCGGAGGGTATGTCAATCGTGCCCCAAAAATCCATTCGGAAAAAGCTGCGGGACGCGGCGCGGGAGATCGGCCAGCGTTCCTCACAGAAAGGGTCGGCCAGGGATGGTGAAGCCCGATGATGTCTCAGGCCAGGGAAGCACATAGCTGGGAGGATCTGTTCACGGCGGAGGAAATGGAGACCGCCAGGGACACCGACCTGCCTGACCTGCTCACTTTCCTGGGCTACCACGTCAAGAAAGTCGGCCGCTATTTCACCACTAGGGAGATGGACAGCATCCGTATCCGGGACCGGCGCACCTGGTTCCGCTACTCGGAGCTGCGGGGCGGGGACGCCATCTCCTTCCTGGAACGGTTTCAAGGCATGAGCTTCACAAAAGCGGTGGAGTTTCTGCTGAACTACCATGGAGGGGCGCGTGTCCATCGCGCCCCTCCGCCGCCCCCGCCCCCCAAAGAGGCCGTCCCATTTGCCCTTCCACCGCCCAACCAGGACAATCGCCGCGTCACCGCTTATCTGAATCAGACCCGGTGTGTCGCGCCCCAGGTGATCCGGGACTTCATCACCGCTGGGCTGCTCTACGAGGAAGGAAAATACCACAACTGTGTTTTTGTGGGGAAAGACGGCCAGGGCAAAGCTGTGTACGCCGCCAAGCGGGGCACCTATGACAAGGACGGCACATCTTTCCGGGCCGGAGTCCCCGGCAGCGATAAGGAGATCGGTTTCCGGCTTCCCTGCGGCGAAAAATCCATGCGGGTATTCGTCTTTGAGGCCCCCATCGACCTGATGAGCTACTGCACCCTGCACCGCAATGTGGAGGACAGCGCCGTGGCCCTGTGCGGTCTTTACGAGGGGCCGCTGGACAGCTATCTCCGGGACTATCCCCAGCTCCGGCGCATTGACCTGTGCCTGGACGCGGACGGGCCGGGGCGGGAGGCGGCGAACCGCCTGAAAGAAAAGTACGCGGCCCAGGGCTATGCCGTGGCTGTCCACACCCCGCCCAGGGGGAAGGACTGGAACGAATTTTTACAGCTCCGGCAGAAGTGCCGGGGCCAGGAGAGGTGATCATTTTTGCAGGAGGAAGTGGAAAACAAAACGCTCACGCTGGCGATCAACGGGAGCAAGCTCACGGGCCGGATGTTCAAATCGGCCATTTCCAAGTATCTGGCCCACCGCCGGGAGGTCAAGCAGCAGAAGCGGCGCAGCCGGGACAGCCCCGTGATCCCCCATGGAAAGCAGACGGTGAAGCAGCTTATCGGGCAGGATCAGGGCGTGTCCAACATTGAGATCAACGACCCCACCATCAAGGATTTTGAGCGCATCGCCCGGAAGTATGGGGTGGACTACGCCATCAAGCGGGACAGGAGCAGCGACCCGCCCCGGTTCCTGATTTTCTTCAAGTCCCGCGACGCCGACGCCCTCACCGCCGCGTTCAACGAGTACGCCGGGAACAAGGTCAAAAAGGCGTCCCGGCCCTCGGTGCTGCAACGGCTGGCTCACTTTAAGGAGCTGGTGAAGAATACGGTGGTGAACCGGGAGAAGCGGAGGGATCTGGAGCGGTGAAGCAGGTGAATGTGAAAAAGCTGGCGCTGTCCAACCTGCCCTATGGGGTGATCGGCCTGTTTGCCACCAAGCTGGGGCAGGCGTGGCGGCTGGCGGAGGGGGCGGACGCCTCCCAAAAGCTGCTACACCTGTTGGACGGCATCTCCGCCGCGTTCCAGAACAGCCTCCCCAGCTTCCATCCCTTCGATCTGCTGGTGGGGCTGGTGTGCGGTGTGCTGCTGCGGGCGGCGGTCTATTACAAGGCCAAGAACGCCAAGAAGTTCCGGCGAAACATGGAATATGGCACCGCCCGCTGGGGAACAGCGGCGGACATCGCCCCCTATATCGCCCCGGCCTTTGAGGACAACATCATCCTGACGCAGACGGAACGGCTCACCATGAACAACCGCCCCAAAGACCCCAAGACCGCCCGGAACAAAAATGTGCTGATCGTCGGCGGTTCCGGCAGCGGCAAAACGAGGTTTTTTCTTACCCCCAACCTGATGCAATGTACGTCGAAAACTTATCCAGTATCGTTTGTGGTCACTGACCCCAAAGGGGACATCGTGATCAACGCCGGGAAATTACTCCAGCGCAATGGGTACAGGATTAAGATTTTCAACACCATCAACTTCAAAAAATCCATGCACTATAACCCATTCGCCTATATCCACAGCGAAAAGGACATTTTGAAGCTGGTCACGACACTGATCTCCAACACCAAGGGGGAGCAGAAAGGCGGGGACGCCTTTTGGGAGAAGGCCGAGACGCTTCTGTACTGCGCCCTGATCGGATTCATCCACTACGAGGCCCCGGTGGAGGAACAGAACTTCGCCACCCTCATTGAGTTTATCAACGCCATGGAGGTCCGGGAGGACGATGAAGAATTTAAGAATCCCGTTGACCTGATGTTTGAGGAACTGGCTGAACGGGAGCCAAATCACTTTGCCGTGCGTCAATATGCTAAATATCGCTTGGCGGCGGGCAAAACCGCAAAGTCGATCCTTGTGAGCTGCGGCGCACGGCTGGCCCCCTTCGACATCGCGGAGCTGCGGGAGGTCACGGCCTATGACGAGCTGGAGCTGGACACCCTGGGCGATCAAAAAACGGCGCTGTTCTTCATCATGAGCGACACGGACGATTCCTTTAATTTTTTGATTTCCATGTGCTATACCCAGCTATTCAACCTGCTGTGTGAAAAGGCGGACGATGTGTATGGGGGCCGTCTGCCCGTCCATGTGCGGTGCCTGATCGACGAGTGCGCCAACATTGGGCAGATCCCCCGGCTGGAAAAGCTGATGGCGACTATCCGCAGCCGGGAGATCTCCGCCTGCCTCGTCCTCCAGGCCCAAAGCCAGCTCAAGGCCATCTATAAGGACAACGCGGACACCATCATTGGCAACTGCGACTGCTCCATCTTCCTGGGCGGTAAAGAGCCGTCCACACTGAAGGATCTGTCCACCGCCCTGGGCAAAGAGACCATTGATACGTTCAACACCGGCGAGAGCCGGGGCCGGGAGCTTTCCCACTCGCTGAACTATCAAAAGCTGGGCAAGGCCCTGATGGACGTGGACGAGCTGGCGGTATTGGACGGCGGCAAGTGCATCCTGCAACTGCGGGGCGTCCGTCCGTTCCTCTCGAACAAATTCGACATCACCCAGCATCCCAACTATCGGTTCCTTGCCGACGCGGACAAGAAAAACGCATTTGACATCGTGCGTTTTCTGTCCACCCGGCTTAAACCCAAACCCTCCGAGGTCTATGACGTGTACGAGGTAGACGTATCGGGGGAGGATAACGCCGCCGACCCGGAGCAGCGGGGAGAGGCGGAATAAAATAAAGGGAAAATGTGCCCTCAAAAATCTAAAATTTTTTGGAGGTACTTATGGCATTTTTTCAGTCTGCAATCGACGTTCTGAAAACCCTGGTGATTGCCCTGGGCGCTGGCCTGGGCGTGTGGGGCGCGGTAAATCTGCTGGAGGCTTACGGCAACGACAACCCCGGTGCCCGCAGCCAGGGCATGAAGCAGCTTATGGCGGGCGGAGGCATCATCCTGCTGGGCACCACCCTGGTCCCCCTGCTGTCCGGGCTGTTCGGCTGATCGTGTCCCATCCCAACCACAGCCTCTCCCGCCCCAGGCGGGAGGGGCGCTGAAAGGAGGGCCAGACCCCTATGGATTTTCTGTGGGACGCCATCACCGGCTGGCTGAAGGATATCCTGGTGAGCGGTATCATGAGTAACCTGTCCGGGATGTTCGACAGCGTGAACGAAAAGGTGGGCGATATCGCAACCCAGGTGGGTAGTACGCCCCAGGCGTGGAACGCCAGCATTTTCAACATGGTTCAAACCCTGTCCCAAAATGTGGTGCTGCCTGTGGCCGGGGTGATCCTGGCCTTTGTCATGACGCTGGAGCTGGTGCAGATCCTCATGGACAAGAACAATTTTCATGATATTGAGACGGCGGTGTTCTTCCGCTGGATCTTTAAGACGGCCTGCGCCATCCTGATCGTCACCAACACCTGGAATATCGTGATGGGTATATTCGACGTTGCCCAGGGTGTGGTAAACCAGGCGTCCGGCATCATCATCGGGAATACCAGCATCGACCTGTCCGCCGTCATGCCTGACATGGAGGAACGGCTTCTGGAGATGGATCTGGGGCCGCTGCTGGGCCTGTGGGTACAGTCGCTGATCGTGGGCATTACCATGTGGGCGCTGACCATCTGCATTTTCATCATCACCTATGGCCGTATGCTGGAAATATACCTTGTCACCAGCATGGCCCCCATCCCCATGGCCGCGATGCTGGGCAGGGAATGGGGCGGCATGGGGCAGAACTATTTGAAGTCCCTGTTCGCCCTGGGTTTCCAGGCGTTTCTCATCATGGTGTGCGTGGCGATCTACGCGGTGCTGGTGCAGGGGATCGCCGTCAGCGACGATATCAGCGCGGCCATCTGGACGTGCATGGGCTATACGGTGCTGCTGTGCTTCACCCTGTTCAAAACGGGGAGCCTGTCCAAGAGCCTGTTTGCGGCACACTGACAACATAAGATAGGAGGATTTCCAATGAACGAAAACAATACCCAGCCCACCGGCGGGAATCAGCCCGCCCCACTGGATGTAAGCGTGAAGATCACGCCGTCCAAGGAGGACGGCAACCTGCTGGCCTTTGCCAACGTGACCCTGGGTGGTTGCTTTGCCGTCACGGGCATCCGCGTCATGGACAGCGAGAAAGGCGTGTTTGTAGCCATGCCCGACAGGAAAAACGGCAAGGGCGAGTATCATGATGTCTGCTTCCCCACCACGCCGGAGATGCGGAAGGCATTGCACACCGCCGTCCTGGGCGAGTATCAGAAGGTGATGGAGCAGTTGGCCTCCCGTGGCGCACAGACGCGGGCCTCGGTGCTGGATGCGTTGAAAAACGCGGCAAAGTCGGCGGAGCGTCCCGCCCCGGCCCCGGTGCCGGACAGGGCACCCCAGCAGCGCAAGGCAGACAGAGGGGCACGGTAAGCATGACCGATGCCTCAAAGAAATACAGCATCATCCTTTGCGATCCGCCCTGGGCATACCGGGTATGGGGCAAGAAAGGAGTGGGCCGAACAGCCGAAAACCATTATCCCACCATGCGTCTGGAGGATATTCTGGCGCTGCCTGTGGGTGATCTGGCGGCAAAAAACTGCGCCCTGTTCCTTTGGGTGACGCTTCCCAATCTGCGGGACGCTTTTTCTGTGTTGGACGCATGGGGCTTTACCTATAAAACCGTGGCCTTTGTGTGGGTGAAGCAGAACAGAAAAACGCCGTCCCTCTTTTGGGGTTTGGGCCACTGGACGCGGGCCAACGCGGAGCTGTGCCTGCTGGCTACCCGGGGAAGCCCCAGGCGTCAGTCCGCCGCAGTACATCAGGTGATCCTCTCCCCGGTGGAGGAACACAGCAAAAAGCCGGATGCGGTTCGGGATCGCATTGTGGCGCTCATGGGCGACCTGCCCCGCGTGGAGCTGTTCGCACGGCAGGCCACCCCCGGCTGGGACATATGGGGCAACGAGGTAGTGTGCAGCCCCGGCCTGTTGGAGCGTCTGCCATGCTGAACATTATTCCAAACGAGAAGGTGTTGACCGCTGGGGGTGAGTTTTGTTGAGGATCGGCTGCGCGGACGTAGACAGCCACAACTGGCCCAACCTGTGCCTGATGAAGCTGTCCGCCTACCATAAAGGACGGGGGGACATCGTAGAGCTGTGGAGGCCGGAGGGCTGGTACGATCTCGTCTACAAAAGCAGGGTATTCACCGATACCTATTCCAAAGATAAGCTCTACATCGCCAACGCCGACCAAATCATCCGGGGCGGCACCGGCTACGGTCCAGGGCCGGATCTGCCGGACGTGGTGGAGCATCAGCGCCCGGACTATTCTCTATATCCGCAGTTTCCCGATACAGCCTATGGGTTCCTGACCCGTGGCTGTCCGAGGGCCTGCGGATTTTGCATCGTTTCGGGGAAAGAGGGGCGGCGGAGCCGTCAGGTGGCCGACCTGTCCGAGTTTTGGGATGGACAGCGGGAGATCAAGCTGTTGGATCCCAATCTGCTGGCCTGCCCGGAACATGAACGGCTGCTGTTACAGCTTGCGGAGAGCCGTGCCTATGTGGATTTTTCCCAGGGGCTGGACATCCGCCTGATTACCCCGGACAATGTGGCCCTGCTGAATCGGGTTCGGGTAAAGGCGGTGCATTTTGCCTGGGATGACCCCAATACCGACCTGACCGGCTATTTCCGGCGCTTCGTGGAACTGACCGCCATCAAGAGTGACCGCAGGCGGAGGGTATACGTTCTCACCAACTATGGCAGCACCCATGAACAGGATCTGTACCGGGTAGAGACCCTGCGGAGCCTGGGCTATGATCCCTATGTCATGGTCTATGACCGGCCCAGCGCCCCGCCTATCACCCGGCACTTGCAGCGGTGGGTGAATAACAAGCGAGTTTTTTACACGGTTCCCCGCTTTTCCGACTATAGGCCGAGTGACAAAAAACCGCAGATGGAGGGATAAAATGGACAACTATGAACAGCTCTTTGCACGGGCGGGGTCCAGTTTGAAAAAGCACCGCGCCACATGGCTGGCGCAGACGCCGGAGGCCCTGATTGGGCAGGCCAAAGAGATCGCCGCCCTCCAGGATGCCCACGAGTATCTGGCCCAGGGGCGCGGCATCGACCCGGAAGACGTCGATTACCTCCTGACCCTGGAGGATCCGCTCCAAGCGGCGGCTGACCACTGGCTGAAGCGGCTGGACGATCTCAGTGACTTCAGCTTTGCCCTGGACGAGCTGTGCCGGTGCCGGAGTGCGCCGATCCGCAAATCTGTGCTGGCACAACTCCAGGAAAAAGGGGCGGCAGGACCGTCCAAGCCCCATGCCACAACGAAAGAACAGGAGGCGCGATAATGGCCTATGTCCCGGTCCCCAAGGACTTAACCAAAGTAAAAACCAAGGTGGCGTTCAACCTGACAAAACGCCAGCTCATTTGCTTCGGCGGCGGTGCTGTACTCGGCATCCCGCTTTTCTTTTTGCTCAAAGGGCCGCTGGGGAGCAGCGCGGCGGCGATGTGCATGATCCTGGTCATGCTGCCCTTTTTTATGCTGGGCGTCTATGAAAAGCACGGCCAGCCGCTGGAAAAGGTGCTGTGCAACGTGCTGAACGTCTGCTTTCTGCGTCCCCAGCAGCGTCCCTACAAAACCAACAACTTCTATGCCGCCCTGGAGCGGCAGGATCAATTAGACAAGGAGGTGTATCACATTGTTTATCACGGCCATCAAAAATTTCATTCGCCGCCTGTTCGGGAAAAAGCCGGACCCCCAGGCCAGACCGCCCCGGCCAAAAGGCGGTAAGCATCTTTCCCACGAGGATCGGCGGCAGGTGGAAGCGGCCATCGCCAGGGCCAAGGGCACCGACAAGCAGGAGCTGTCCGCCCAGGACAGCATCCCCTATCAGCGGATGTACCCGGACGGCATTTGCCGCGTCACCGATACCTTCTACACCAAGACGGTACAGTTCCAGGACATCAACTACCAACTCAGTCAGAACGAGGACAAGACCGCCATTTTCGAGGGCTGGTCGGACTTCCTCAACTATTTTGACAGCTCCATCCGTTTCCAGCTCTCCTTTTTGAACCTGTCCACCGCCCAGGACGGCTATGCCCGGAGCGTGGTCATTCCCCTGCGGGGGGACAAGTTCAACGATGTCCGGGAGGAATACTCGGAAATGCTGCAAAACCAGCTTGCCAAGGGGAACAACGGCCTGACAAAAACCAAATTTCTCACCTTCGGCATCGACGCGGACAGCATCAAGACCGCCAAGCCCCGGCTGGAGCGCATTGAAATGGACATCATGAACAACTTCAAGCGGCTGGGTGTGGCCTGTGCCCCCATGGACGGCATGGAGCGGCTGCGTCTGCTCCACGGCATCTTCCACATGGACGGACAGACCCCGTTCCGCTTCTCCTGGGACTGGCTGGCCCCCTCCGGGCTGTCCACCAAGGACTTCATCGCCCCCAGCTCCTTTGAATTCAAGAATGGGCGGGTGTTCCGCATGGGGAAGCTGTTCGGTGCGGTCAGCTTCCTGCAAATCCTGGCCCCGGAGCTGAACGACAGGATGCTGGCGGATTTCCTGGACATGGAGAGCAGCCAGATCGTCAACCTCCACATCCAGTCTGTGGATCAGATCAGCGCCATCAAGACGGTGAAGCGGAAGATTACCGACCTGGACCGGGCCAAAATTGACGAGCAGAAAAAGGCGGTTCGCGCCGGGTACGACATGGACATCATCCCCTCCGACCTCGCCACCTATGGCGCGGAGGCCAAGAAACTGCTGCAAGACCTCCAAAGCCGGAACGAGCGGATGTTCCTGGTGACGTTCCTGGTGCTGAACACGGCGGACAGCCAGCGGCAGCTCGACAACAACGTGTTCCAGGCGTCCAGCATCGCGCAGAAATACAACTGCCAGCTCACCCGGCTGGACTTTCAGCAGGAGCAGGGCCTTATGTCCTCCCTCCCCCTGGGCTATAACCAGGTGGAGATCCAGCGGGGCCTCACCACCTCCAGCACGGCCATCTTCGTTCCCTTCACCACCCAGGAGCTGTTTCAGAGCGGCAGCGAGGCGCTGTACTACGGGCTGAACGCGCTTTCCAACAACCTGATCATGGTGGACAGAAAGGCTCTTAAAAATCCCAATGGGCTGATCCTGGGCACCCCCGGCAGCGGCAAGTCCTTCTCCGCCAAACGGGAGATTTTGAATGTGTTCCTGGTGACGGACGATGACATCATCATCTGTGACCCGGAGGCGGAGTATTACCCCCTCGTCCAGCGCCTGGACGGGCAGGTGATCAAGATCTCCCCCACCAGCAGGCAGTACGTCAACCCCATGGACCTCAACCTGGACTATTCGGACGATGAAAACCCGCTGTCGCTGAAGGTGGACTTCCTGCTCTCGTTCTGCGACATTGTGGTGGGCAGTAAAGACGGCCTCCAGCCGGTGGAGAAAACAGTGATCGACCGCTGTGTGCGGCAGGTCTATCAGAAGTACCTCTCCGACCCCAGGCCGGAGAATATGCCCATCCTGGGCGATCTCTATGATACCCTGCGGGCGCAGGAGGAAAAGGAGGCGCAGTTCATCGCCACGGCGCTGGAAATCTACGTCACCGGCTCCCTCAATGTGTTCAACCACCGCACCAATGTGGACATCGACAACCGCATTGTCTGCTACGACATCAAGGAGCTGGGCAAGCAGTTGAAGCAGCTCGGAATGCTGGTCATCCAGGATCAGGTGTGGAACCGCGTCACCGTGAACCGGGGGCTGGGCAAAACCACCCGCTACTATGTGGACGAGTTCCATCTGCTCTTGAAGGGAGAGCTGGCGAGTTGGAGCGTGGAGATTTGGAAGCGGTTCAGAAAATGGGGCGGCGTCCCCACCGGCATCACGCAGAACATCAAAGACCTGCTTGCCAGCCGGGAGATCGAGAATATATTTGAAAACTCCGATTTCATCTATATGCTCAATCAGGCGGCAGGGGACAGGAAGATCCTCGCCAAGCAGCTCAACATCAGCCCCCATCAGCTTTCCTACGTCACCCACTCCGGGGAGGGCGAGGGGCTGCTGTTCTACGGCAATGTGATCCTGCCCTTTGTGGATCGCTTCCCGAAGGACACCGAGCTGTACCGCATCATGACCACGAAGCCCCAGGAGGTCTCCGCATGAGTGAGGCCGTCTACACTAAACAGGATCTGCTCACCATGCAGGCGTGGCCGCTGGAACGGAAAATCCGGGAGAGCCAAACAAAAATCCGGGAATGGTATGAACACTATGGAGGAAAAGTATTTGTCTCCTTCAGCGGAGGGAAGGATTCAACCCTGCTTTTGGATTTGGTGCGGGGCCTCTACCCGGATGTGCCCGCCGCCTATGCCGATACTGGCATGGAGTACCCGGAAATCCAGGATTTCGTCCGCTCTATCCCCAATGTGGTGTGGCTGCAACCCGTTATGCCCTTCACCCAGATCATTGAGCAGTACGGATACCCGGTCATATCAAAAGATGTGGCAAAACGTATCTACTACGCCAGGAAGGGCAGCAACTGGGCAATCAAACAGTTGAACGGCATGAACTCGGATGGTTCCCCATCCTGGTTCTGCGGGCGGTACATGAAATGGCGCTTCCTGCTGGAAGCGCCATTTCCCATTTCCGAATACTGCTGCGGCGCTATGAAAACGAGGCCCCTCCACAAGTACGCCCGCCAGACCGGCAGGGCCGCCATCATGGGGACGATGGCCTGTGAGAGCAAGCGGAGGGAGGGGGCTTTTCTGCAAACCGGCTGCAATGCCTACGATAAAAAGGAACCAGCCTCCAAGCCGCTGTCCTTCTGGACGGAGCAGGACGCCCTTCAATACCTGCGCTTGACCGGCATCCCCTATGCCTCCATCTATGGGGAGATCGTGGAGAAAAACGGGAAGCTCGTCACCACCGGGGCGCAGCGTACGGGCTGTATGTTCTGTATGTTCGGCCTGCATCTGGAGAAGGAGCCGAACCGCTTCCAGCGCATGGCCCTGACCCACCCCAAGCAGCACAATTTTTGTGTCAACAAATTAGGCTGCGGAAAGGTGCTGGACTACATCGGCGTCCCCTATCAGCCGCCTGGGACGGACTGAAATTTGTGAAGGAGATGACCACACATGAGTTTTTTGAACAATACAGCTCCCCAGCGGCAAAGTGCTGACAGGCCAGGGCGGGGCAGATGGGAACGCCCCTCCGTCCGGCGTCAGTTGGCACAGAAAAAGGCGGCGATCCCCGCGCCGCCCGGTTCCGGCCTGCTGAGAAAGACCCATGAGGCCGAGCGGTGAGCCAGCCTAAAAATTCTCGGCTCCAGTTCACCGATGCCGAGCGCGGAGATCCCCGGCTGAAGGAGCATATCCGTCGCGCTGACAAGGTTGCTGATAAAGCGGACGCGGCCCAGGCCAAGGTGCCCAAAAAGAAAAAGCTGGTGAAATACCAGCAGGCGGACCCGGCCACGGGCAGATCCAAGACCCGTTTGCGGTTTGAGGACGTGGACAAGCCCGTTCCCGCGTCCAAACTGACGCACACCGTCAAGGCCGCGCCGCTCACCGCCGCTTCTGCCCAGGCCCACCGAAAAATTCAGGAGGCGGAACAGGAAAATGTGGGTGTGGAGAGCGCCCACCGGCTGGAAGAAACCGCCGAGGGCGGCGTCCGGCTGGCGGCGCACTCCCGCCGCGCTCAGAAGCTGAAACCCTACCGGGAGGCGGAAAAAGCCCGGATGCGGTTGGGCAAGGCCAATGTGAACGCCCTCTATCAGAAGCACCTCCGGGACAATCCCCAATTTGCCAGCAACCCCATCTCCCGGTGGCGGCAGAAGCAAGCCATCCGCAAGCAGTATGCCGCCTCGGTGCGTTCCGGGGAGGGCGTCGCCGCCACCATAGAGAACGCCATGAAAGCGGCAAAACAGGCGGCGGAGAGATCCAGGGCCAGCGGCAATTTCGTCTGGAAACATAAAAAGGGCTTCGCTGCTGTGATAGCCCTGTTCCTGGCGGTGTCCGTGTTCCTCAATGGGCTGTCCTCCTGCACGGCGCTGGTGGAGGGTGTGCTGTCCGGCCTGGGCGGTTCCACCTATCCCTCCGCCGATGAGGATATGCTGGGGGCGGAGGCCGCTTATGCCGGGATGGAGGCCGCGCTGAAAAACGAGCTGGACAACTATGCCGCGCTGCACCCCGGCCATGACGAATATCAATTCGACCTGGACGAGATCGGACACGACCCCTATGTGCTGATCTCCCTGCTCACCGCCTACCACCGGGGGGCCTGGACGCTGGAACAGGTGCGACCCACCCTGGAAATGCTCTTTGAGCGGCAGTATATCCTCACCGAGACCGTGACCCGCCAGACCCGCTATGACGAGAACAGTCAGCCGTATGAATACACCATCTGCAAGGTGAAGCTGGTCAACTCCGACCTGTCCCATCTGCCTGTCTATGTGCTGGACGAGGACGGGATGCACCTTTACGCCAGCTATATGGCTACCCTGGGCAACCGCCCGGATCTGTTCCCCATCACCGAATACCCAAACGCTTCCCAGCGGGAGAACTATCTGGACTACGATGTGCCGCCGGAGGCGCTGGAGGATGAAGTGTTCGCCGCCATGCTCAAAGAGGCGGAGAAATATTTGGGCTTCCCCTATGTGTGGGGCGGCACCAACCCCTCCACCTCCTTCGACTGTTCCGGCTATGTGTCCTGGGTGATCAATCACAGCGGCTGGAACTATGGGCGGTTGGGGGTAATGGGTCTGGAGGATGTCTGCACCCCCGTGTCCAGGGCCAACGCCAAACCCGGCGATCTGGTGTTCTTCATCGGCACCTATGACGCGCCATACCCCGACAGGCCCTCCCATGTGGGCATCTATGTGGGCAATGGGATGATGATCCATTGCGGATCGCCCATTTCCTACGCCAACATCAACACCCCGTACTGGCAGAATCATTTTTATGGCTTTGGCAGACTTCGGGAACCTTGAAAGGAGTTTTCACCATGAACCCGAAAATCAAGAAGATCAACACGGAATATCAGAAGAACGCCGCCAAAATCGCCGAGCTGGAAGCGCGGCAGGCGGAACTGACCAAGCAGCGCACCGAGTTGGAAAACCTGGACATCATCGGCCTGGTTCGGGGCGTGGGGCTGGACCCGGATCAGCTTGCCGCGCTCATCCGCGCCGCCCGCCCGGTGGAACAGGAGGACGCTGCCCATGGGGAAATGTAAGCGCCTCCTGACCGTGGTGCTGGCGGCGGTGCTGTGCTGTACTGCGCTGCCCCTCACCGCCTTTGCGGGCGGCGGGCCGGAGGATGGGAGCGATAAGGTTCTGGAATACTGGAGCCAGGGCACCCCCTCCCCCCAGCCCACCACGCCCGCCGATCCCCAGCAGACGGGCCAGCCTGTCTCCGGCACCCAGCAGACGCCCACCCAGGGGAAGCCGTTGTCCCCCGGCAGCGAGTTTTCCACCCGAGATATGCTCTACGATAAGGACACCCACAAGCAGTTCATCACGGTGGAGGGCCGGGACGGGCACACCTTCTACATCGTGATCGACTACGACGCCCCGGTGAACGGCAAAGAGGAACAGTATCAGACCTATTTTCTGAACAAGGTGGACGAGGCCGACCTTGCCGCGCTGATAGAGCAGGGCGAACCCGCCGCCTGTTCCTGCACCGAGAAATGCCACGCCGGGGCGGTGAACACATTCTGTCCGCTGTGCGCGGTGAACATGACCGAGTGTGTGGGCAAGGAGCCGGAACCCTCCGCCCCGGTGGAATCCCAGCAGCCCGACCCAGGCCCGGAGCCGGAGAAACCCAGCGGCGGGAGCGGCCTGCTGGCCGTTGTGGGGCTGGCGCTGCTGGCCGGGGGCGGCGCGGCCTATTTCTTGAAATTCAAGAAGAAAAAGCCGGACACCAAGGGCAGCGCCGACCTGGATGACTACGACTACGGTGATGATAACGAGTACAGCGACACCGGGGACGAGCCGGAGGACGGGGAGAACGAATGAAATAAAGTAATGCAAAAGCAAGCGGCCCCGACCATCGGGGCCGCTTGTGCTGTAGACCTTTACACTAATTTTTCCAGTGTATCTTTGAGCGCCGGTATATCCTCACTGATGATCTCCCAAACGAGCCGGAGGTTGACGCCCTCGTAATCGTGGACAATTCGATTGCGTAAGCCATACATTTCGCGCCAGGGAATTTCGGGATGCGCCGCCGCAAAGGCATCATCTACGATGCGGCACAGTTCTCCAAGCTGACTGAGGTTGAATACACAGGCTTCCACCAGCTTGATGTCCGCCGTAAAGGTGTCGTAGGTATAGCCGGAGCAGTAGTCCATCAGCTTTGTGGAATACCCCAGCATTTTTTGAACGACGATTTCATTTCTCATAAATCGTTACCCCGGTGGAGTGAATTTCCTGGTCAATTCTTGAACCGTGTTCAATGTGTTCAACATCCAAAATGTCAACAGGCATCCCCACGGCACGCCGGACAGCTTCCATAAATCCAACAAACTTTAACCCCCGGAGGTTGCTGTCTACCAACAGATCAAGGTCGCTTTTATCAGTGGCGGTGCCCTTTGCCACGGAGCCAAACAAGACAGCGCGTGAAATGCCATAGTCATGGAAAACAGGTGTGAGTGTTGTTGTAATATCAGCGATACTTTGGCCCATGCCAGCACCTCCTTTGACCATAGTATACACCAAAAATTCCAAATAAGAAATAGGAAAATGAAATTTTGATGGGAGTGATAACAAATGCGGTTAGTAATCGCGGAAAAACCCTCCGTAGCCATGGGCATCGCCCAGGTGCTGGGGGCCACGGCCCGGAAGGAGGGCCACATGGAGGGCAATGGCTGGCTGGTGAGCTGGTGCATCGGTCATCTGGCGGGGCTGGCCGAACCTGCCGCCTATAATCCCAGCTATGACAAATGGAGGCGGGAGGATCTGCCCATCCTGCCGGAAAACTGGCGCTTCACCATTGGGAAGGACAAGCGGGAGCGGTTTGACGTTCTACGCACCCTGCTTCGGCGGGAGGACGTGTCCGAGGTAGTGAACGCCTGTGACGCTGGCCGGGAGGGGGAGCTGATCTTCCGCACCGCCTACTATCTGGCGGGTTGCACCAAGCCTGTAAAACGGCTGTGGATCAGCAGTATGGAGGACAGCGCCATCCGGGAGGGGTTCGACAACCTCCGCCCCGGCAACGACTATGACGGCCTGCACCAAGCGGCGCTGTGTCGCCAAAAGGCGGATTGGCTGGTGGGCATCAACGCCACCCGGCTGTTCTCCCTGCTGTATGGCCGGACGCTGAACGTCGGGCGGGTCATGTCCCCCACGCTGGCGATGATCGCCCAGCGGGAGGCGGAGATCGCCGCCTTTGAGCCGGAGCCGTTCTACACGGTGGAGCTGACCTGCGGCGGCATGGCCCTCACCGGGGAGCGGATCAGCGGAAAAGAGGACGCCGCCGCCATCGCCGCCGCCTGTGAGGGTGGCACCGCCACCGTCCAGGCGGTGGAGCGGAAAGAGAAAACCGAGCGTCCCCCGGCCCTCTACGACCTGACCACCCTCCAGCGGGACGCCAACCGTGTCCTGGGCTACACCGCCCAGCAGACGCTGGACTATTTGCAGGCCCTCTATGAAAAAAAGCTGTGTACTTACCCCCGGACGGACAGCCGGTATCTGACGGACGATATGGAGGGGAGCGTCCCCGTCCTGGCGTCTGCCGCCGCTGTGATCTGCGGTGTGGAGGTGCCGGGGGCGGTGCTGTCCTCCCAGGTGTGCGACAGCGGAAAGGTCAGCGACCACCACGCCATCGTCCCCACCAAAGACGCCGCCACCGCCGACCTCTCCGCCCTGCCCATGGGGGAGCATGAAGTGCTGCGGCTGGTGTCCCTGGGGCTGATCCGGGCGGTCTGTCCGGCCCATCGGTATGCCGAGACCACCGTGACAGTGGAGTGCGGCGGGCACAGCTTCACCGTCAAGGGCAAAACGGTGCTGGTTATGGGCTGGCGGGCCTGCGCCGCGCGGCCCAGCGATACCGCCCTGCCGGACGATCTGGCCCAGGGCCAGACGCTGGCGGTGGAGGCCGTCCAGGTGAAGGAGGGCCAGACGGCCCCGCCCAAGCACTTCACCGAGGACACCATCCTCGCCAGCATGGAGTGCGCCGGGGCGGAGGATATGCCCGATGATGCGGAACGGCGCGGCATTGGAACTCCGGCCACCCGCGCCGCCATCCTGGAAAAGCTGGTGGACACCGGGCTGGTGGAGCGGAAAAAGGCAAAGAAGATCACCAGCCTCCTGCCCACCCAGGCGGGCAGCTCCCTGGTGGCCGTCCTGCCGGAAGCCCTGCAATCGCCCCTGCTCACCGCCGATTGGGAGTACCGGCTGGGACAGGTGGAGCGAGGGGAGCTGTCCCCGGAGGACTTCATGGAGGGCATCGCCGCCATGGTGAAGGAGCTGGTGAACACCTATCAGCCTGTCCCCGGCGCGGATGTCCTGTTCCCTTCGGATCGGGAGGCCGTCGGCCCCTGCCCCCGGTGCGGCGGCGCTGTGGTGGAAAATAAAAAGGGCTTTTTCTGCGAGAACCGGGAGTGCCGCTTTGTCCTGTGGAAAGACAGCAAATTTTTCACAGCCAAGAAAAAGGCCCTCACCAAGACCATCGCCGCCGCTCTGTTGAACAAGGGCCGGGTAAAGCTCACCGGCTGTTTCTCGGAGAAAACCGGGAAAACCTATGACGCCACGGTGGTACTGGAGGACGATGGGGCCAGGGCCAATTATAAGCTGGTGTTCGACCATGGGTGAGCTGCCCCGCATGAACGAGGGACAGGCCCGCAGGGTGAAGCGGCTGATCCGCCGCCTGTGCGCCAATCACGACGGCGGTTTTTGCCTCCTGCTGGACGATGGCGATCCCTGCGTCTGCCCCCAATCCATCACCAACGCCCTGGTGTGCCGCTATTTCAAGGCTGCCGTCCTGCCTGCCGACCTGGAGCTGTATGGGGAGGTCATGGAGGGTCGGCTCTCCAAGAGCTGCCGTATCTGCGGCGCTCCCATCGCCGCGACCTGCAACGCGGTAAAATACTGCCCCAAATGTGCCCGTCAGGAGCGCCGGAGAAAAGACACGGCGAGAAAGCGCAGACGCGCCCTCAGTTTCCGCAAATAGAGGGCGCAGACCCGTTGCGGCGCAAGGCTTTCAAGGCGTGAAAACGAGTGGGGCCAGGGATTTACCCTCGGAGGGCAAAAAGCGGCTTCTATTTGCGGAAATCAGCCCGGAGCAGGGACCCCTGGCCCCCTGTTTCGGGCTATCAAATTGAAGGGAGGAAATCATCGTGGCTGAAAAAAAGCCCAGCAACCGGGAACAGGTCAAGCAGATCGTGGCGGGCATTGAGGGCAGCATACAGGAGTTGTTCCAAAGTGAGCGGTATGCGGAGTATTTGCGTACCATGTCCCGGTTCCACACCTATTCCGTCAACAACACCATCCTGATCCATATGCAGATGCCCAACGCCACCCATGTGGCGGGCTATAACAAGTGGAAAAACCAATTTGGGCGTCATGTGAAACAGGGGGAGAAGGGCCTGACCATCATCGCCCCCACGCCGTTCAAGAGGAAGATTGAGGAAATGAAGCTGGACCCGGACACCAAAGCGCCGGTGCTGGACGAAGATGGGAATGCTGTCACGGAGGAACGGGAAATTGAAATACCGCTATTCAAGCCGGTAAAGGTGTTTGACGTGAGCCAGACCGAGGGAGCGCCCCTTCCAAGCCTTGTTTCCAATCTGACCGGGGATGTGGAGCAGTACGAGGCGTTCATGGAGGCCCTGCGGCGCACCTCCCCCATGTCCATCAACGTGGAACCGCTGAGACCCGGTTTGGACGGCCTGTGCAATCATGACGATCAGATCATCTCCATCCAAGAGGGCATGAGCCAGGTGCAGACGGTGTGTGCCACCGTCCACGAGATCACCCATGCCGTACTCCACAGCCGGGAGAAGGACCGGCTGACCGCCGCCGCTGGGGATGTAACCAAGGAACCGCCCAAGCCCAAGGATAAAAATACGATGGAAGTGGAGGCGGAGAGCGTTTCCTATACGGTGTGCCAGTATTACGGCATTGAGACCGGGGCCAACAGCCTGGGCTATATCGCCACATGGTCCAAGAACAGGTCTTTGCCGGAGCTGAAAGCCAGCCTGGAAACCATTTGCAAGACCGCCAGCGCCCTGATCACCAGCATTGACCGCCATTTTGCGGACGTTTGCAAGGAGCGGGGCATCGGCCTGACCGCCCAGCAGACGGCGGCGGAGGCCCCGGAGCAGGAAACACCGTCCGCACCGGAGCTGCCGGACACGCCGGAGCGGTTTATGGACGATATGATGGACTTGATGGACCGTTTGTATGCGGCGGGTGCGATCAATCGTAATTTTCCCCCGGATGGGCGGGAAGAAATCAAAGCCGAACAGGTTCGCATCCTGCGGGTGAATCCCGCTTTGGCGCGGGCGGTCCTGGAGAAGTTCGTTCGGGAGGACACCGGCGCGGCGGAGGCCGGGGCGCTGCTGGAACGGTTGGACAAGCTGGTTCAGAAACAGGAACAAAAGTACAAATATGCCGTGGAATATGAGGACAGTATACATCAATTTGCGCTCTCTGCCTATCAAAAGGGCAGTAATTCCTATGGCATGGCGATATTTACAGGTGATGAAGCCACCTGCAACGGCCTGTTGGAAAAACTGGAGGCCGGGGTGCTGCGCTATGACGATTTTTTCCCTGTGCTGAAAGCAACCGTAAGTCATTACATCTCTAAAGACGGCGCGCAGTTAGTGGCATTTACAGACGAAAATGACGCGGTGTACCTGGGCAAGCGGGAGAATTACGACCATTGGGGTCATTACCTCAATAGCGATAACTCCCTGCTCCACATTTCAGATAACTGGAAGATGTTCAATTTCATCTCCGGGGGCGGCTATTCTGTCAGTCAGTCCAGCTTGGTGGCGCAGGGTGCTTTGAGCCAGGAGGACTTTGCCGAATTTGACGCCCTGCGGGTGGGCGTACTGGCGCAGTTTGAACAGGTGGAACCGCTGCTCTTTGCCGGGGAACCGTTCCAGTTTGTCCAGACGGAACAGGAACAGCCCGCGCCGGTCGCCGCAGCCATTTCTCCGCCGGACGAATTGCCGGATACCACGCTGGACGAGTATCCTGTGCCGGACGATTCCCTGACATTGGACGGACTGACCGAGGACAGCGACCTGCTGCCCCTGTTCAGGGAACAGGCGGTGATCCTGCTGGAGCGGGACATGACGGTTTACATGGTGGAGGCCGGGAAAGACCCCGCCATGGTTTTTGAGCCGGATGACATCATGGAGCTGCCGGAGGGGATGATGCTTGCCGTCCCCCGCGAGGAATGGGAGCAAAGCCCGGAGTTTCGGCGGGAGGTGCTGGACAGGATGCAGCACCAGGAGGAACGGGAGCGGGCGTTTCTGGATCATAGCGCGGACTGTTTTGCCATCTATCAGGTCAAGGACGATGATGCCCTGCGGGATATCCGCTTTGAATCCCTGGACTGGCTGAGATCCAAGGGCCGAACGGTAGAGCGCGGCAATTATGATTTGGTTTACACGGCCCCCTTGCCCGCCGCCGACAGCGTGGAGGCTGCGCTGGATCAGCTTTGGTATCAGTTCAACAACGAACACCCGGCAGATTTTCAACACCCTTCTATGTCGGTCAGCGACATCATTGCGCTGAACCGGGGTGGTGTGGTAACGTGTCATTACTGTGACAGCTTTGGTTTTGCACAGTTGACGGATTTTCTCACCCCAAAGCCCACGGTGGCGGAGCTGGAAGCCCAGGTCAAGGCGGGACAGACCATTTCCCTGACGGATCTGGCCGGTGCCGTACATAGGGAAAAGGGGCAGAAAAAATCTGTTGTTGCCCAGCTCAAAAACCAACCCCAGCCGGGGCGGAACAAGACAGCGCCCAAAAAGAGCGCGGAAAAGGAGATTTGACATGGAAAACTTCACGTTTGAGGAAACCAACCTTCTGTGCATCTACAACGGCACCGGCACCCGCACGGGCGTGATCGCCGCGCTCACCGAAATGCGGGGCTACCTGGAGCCGGACGAGGACGAGCTGCGGGCGCTGACGGACAGCGCCCTGACCAAGCTGGGGCGCATGAGCGACGCGGAGTTCGCCGCCCTGGAGCTGTTCCCGGATTTTGAGACGGAGGCCCCTGCCTATGGCGAATAAGCTCCAAGCCTATGCACAGTTGGCCGACCATACCGCTGGGCAGATCACCGCCAGCCATCAGGCATGGACAGCGTTCCTCCGCACGGCGGGGCGGCTTTATAAGTACCCCTTCCCGGAGCAGCTCCTGATCTATGCCCAGCGGCCCGACGCCACCGCCTGCGCTGAGTACGATTTCTGGAATGAGAGGATGCGCCGGTATGTGCGCCGGGGTTCCACGGGTATTGCCATCATTGACAACAGCGGCGGCAAGCCGTTCCTGCGGTATGTTTTCGATGTGTCCGACACGGGCGGAGATGAAGAAACGCGGCCCCGGCTGTGGCAGTACCAGGAGGAACACCGGGAGGCGGTGTCTGCGGCATTGGCACAGCGTTTTGATGCGCCTGCCGGGGACGGCAGTTTGCCGGAGCAGTTGGAGAAAATCGCCGTCCAGTTTATGGCGGACTATTGGTATGAACACAAGCAGGACATTCTCGACATCGTTGACGGCAGCTTTTTAGCGGAGTATGATGCGTATAACATCGGAGTGCAGTTCAAAAGCGCCGCCGCCGTCAGCATGACCTACGTTCTCTTGTCCCGATGCGGGCTGGAAGCGGAAAGCTACTTCCACCATGAGGATTTTCTGAATGTGTTCGACTTCAACACCCCGGACACCCTCACCGAGCTGGGCACGGCGGTGAGCCAGGGCAGCGAGGCGGTTTTGCGGCAGATCGAAGTGACCATCAAAAAATATGAGCGGGAAAAATCCGCGGAAAGGAGCGCCGAGCATGGAGAACAAGCTGACGTACACGCAGATGGGGGACGTTCTGATCCCCAACCTGACCCTGGGGGAGCAGCCGGACCGGGACCTGGGCAAGTACGGGAGGATGCGCCGGACGTATCTGAAGGAACACCGTCCGGGGCTGTTCAACCGCCTGACGCTGAAGGGGACGTTGTTCCAGCACCTGCTGGAGATCGAGGACACGGCCAACAGCCGGTTGGAGCAGATGATGCCGGGGCTGGCGGAAGCGGCGGGGGCGACGGAGCAGTTGAAGGCCAGCGACCCGATGAAGTGGGTGGGGCTGATGAACAACTGCAAGGCCCAGGCGGAGGAAATTATCCTGACGGAGCTGATCTACAGCTAAACGAACCGAATAGACCTGCCCAAGAGGGGCCGAGCGCGGAAGCGCCCGGTCCTTTTTCCGTTCCCCAGGCGGAAGCATTGGGACAGGAAGCTGACACCCCTGTTCATGTACCGGGCGGCGCACCTCCCATTCCGGCCACGATGCCGCCCAGGGAGATCACCCCGGCAGATATTGACGCCGCCCTCCAGAAGTGGAACGGCAATATGGACAGCAAGCGCCGGGTGCAGCAGTACATGGCCGACCATGCCCGTGACCGGGGGACGGCGGAATGGCTGAAAAACGAGTACGGCGATGATCTCCCGGCGTTCCCTGTCACCGTGGAGGGCGCGGCTGCCGACCTGCCCTGGACAAAGGTGCAGCGCCATCTTGCCCGCTTGGTGAAGGAGGACAGATTTTTCACCCAGGCCGAGCAGGACAATTTTGAGGACATTGACCCCGCCGCCATCCGGGAGCGGTTGGAGCGAGACGGGGACGCCCCCTCCCCCTTTGTAGAGCAGGTCATGGCCGACGTGGAGCGGCTGGCGGGACAGGAGGCGAAACAGGAGGCTTCCGACGCCGCGCCCACCGTCCGGGAGATTTACGAGAAATACAAGCCCATCATCAAAGATAAGGTGCTGGCAGATGAAGCCTATCAAAATGCCTGCAAAAATTCCGATAAAGAGACCGCTTTGATGGAGGGGGAGGAAGCCGTAAAACGGGCGGCGCTTTCCGTCATGTTCCCGGACGGAACAACGGCGGTAGTTGGCGCGGAGGATTTTACCCGGCTGTATTTCGACATGGCCGATTTCCGGCTGCGGCTGCACCGGGAAATCGTGGACGAAACCTATCCCATGCTGTCCCAGGCCCCCGATCTGTCCGGCCATTCCATCACCCGCGAGGGCGATACCCTCACCATCGGAAGCGGGGACGCCGCCCATGAGGTTGACATCACCGTTTCAGACGGGGAATGGCAGGAGATTCAAAACGCTGTCCCTGACAGCTTCGCCCAGCCCGCCCGCGACCCGCTGGCCCCGGCCTATCAGCCGGGAGATACCGTCTACCTGGACAAGACCGCCTATGAGATTTACGGCATCGGCCTGCTTGATGTGGATCTCCAGGACCCCGCCCAAGCCTATCCTATCCTCCGTTCTGAACCCATAGAGCGTTTTGAAACCCTGCTGTGGCAGGATTCCCGGAACAGCTATATCACGGAGTTTTTGCCCGCCAGGTTGGAGCGTCCCCATGACTACTTCCGGGAAGCCCTGACCTCCGGCCTGCTGGCAGACCGGGACAAAGAGCGGATCGCTTCCTGGCTGCGCTCCGGCCTGGGCAATACCCCAATCGGGAACCGTCTCGCGGAACAGTTCGCAGGCCGATCCGCAACGATACGGCTTGCCACCGGCGGGACGGTGGATTATTCCACCTCCACCACCGGCATGGAGATCAACGTACACAGCAGCATGGTCGCGTCAAGTCGGTATATGGGCTGGGCCTTGATTCCCTCCGTCCTCCGTGCCCTTTGGCAGCAGGAGTTGGACGGCTTTACCCACGAGCCGGTCCAGCGCCCCGCCGTCCACCTGGAGGGCAGGCCCGTCTATCAGGTGGGGGACAAGGTGACATTCCCCTATGGTGAGCGCGAAATCAGCGGCACCATCGGCTGGATCGGGGAGAACAGCGTCCGCGTTGACACCGGGTCATATTCTTCGAGCAATGAGATCATCAACCGGGATGTCTTTGAGGACGCGCTTCGCCAGGATGAACGCAATGCTGGGTTGTTTACCCCGGAAGCACCCCCTGCCCAGGAGTATACCACGGAAACGACTGCTGTCTATCCGGCGGAGCCGAACCATCTCCCCTATGAAATTGTGGTGGAGCGGCTGAAAGTTCCCGAACAAGTGCAGGATCAGCCGGATCAGGCCCCCACCGCCGGGAATTTCCGCATCACTGACGATGATTTGGGCGTTGGGACGCAGAAAGAGAAGTTCCGCCGCAACATGGAGGCCATCAACACCCTCCAAGGCATTGAGCTGGAGGGCCGCTCCGCCACCCCCGCCGAGCAGGAGATTTTGTCCCGTTATGTGGGCTGGGGCGGCCTGCCTGACGCCTTTGACCCGGATAAACCGGGCTGGACGGAGGAATTTTTGGAGCTGCAAGCGTCCCTTACCCCGGCGGAGTACGCTTCGGCGCGGGCATCCACCCTCAACGCACACTACACCCGGCCCGCCATTGTCAAGGCCATCTATGAGGCGGTGGAGAACATGGGCTTCAAGAGCGGCAATATTTTGGAGCCCTCCTGCGGCATCGGCAACTTCTTCGGCCTGCTGCCGGAGAGCATGGCCACGTCCAGCCTGTACGGCGTGGAACTGGACAGCATCACCGGGCGCATTGCCCAGCAGCTTTACCCCAACGCCAATATCTCCATCCAGGGCTTTGAGAAAAGCGAGTTCCCGGACGGTTTTTTTGATCTCGCTATCGGAAACGTCCCCTTCGGCGGCTACAAGCTGGTGGACCGGCGCTATGACAAGGAAAATCTGCTGATCCACGACTATTTCTTCGCCAAAACCATTGATAAGGTACGCTCCGGCGGCGTCATCGCCTTTGTCACCTCCAACGGTATCAGCGGCGGCACCATGGACAAGAAGGACCGCCATGCGCGGGAGTACATCGCCCGCCGCTGCCACCTGCTGGGGGCTATCCGCCTGCCCTGCAACGCCTCCCTCGCCTACGCCGGGACGGAGGCGGGCATGGACATCGTGTTCCTTCAGAAGCGGGACGTGCCCCTGACGCGGGATGAACCCCTGCCCGGATGGGTGGATGTGGACACGCTGGAAGAACACACTTATACCAGGGGCAGCGGCGAACAGGCGCACGGCTTCGTCACCATGAATCGGTATTTCCAGGCCCACCCCGAAATGGTGCTGGGCAGCCTGGAGATCACCTCCGGCCCCTTTGGGGCGCAGTTGGTGTGCCAGCCCATCCCCGGCGCGGATCTCGCCCAGCAGCTCCATGAGGCGGTGTCCCACATCCATGGGGAGTACCGGGAGGCCGAGGCCCCGGAGCTGGACGCGGACATCAGTGAGCCGGAGGTCGCTTCCATCCCCGCCGACCCCAATGTGAAAAACTACTCCTATGCCATCGTAGACGGGGACGTGTACTACCGCCAGAACTCCGTCATGGTGAAGCCCCACCTGACCACTTCTGCCAGGGAGCGTGTCAAGGGCATGGTGGAGCTGCGGGACTGTGTGCGGGAACTGATTGACCTGCAAATGGACGACTACACCCCGGACAGCGCCATCCAGGGGAAGCAGGCCGAGCTGAACCGGCTCTATGACCGTTTCGCCAAAAAATATGGCCTGATCAATGACCGGGCCAATCGTCTGGCGTTCTCCGCCGACAGCTCCTACTATCTGCTGTGCGCGTTGGAGGTGCTGGACGAGGACGGGCGGTTGGAGCGCAAGGCGGATATGTTCACCAAGCGCACCATCAAGCCCCACCGGGCCGTCACCAGCGCGGACACCGCCATGGACGCCCTGGCCGTGTCCATCGGAGAGCGGGCCTGTGTGGATCTGCCGTTCATGGCCCAGCTCACCGGCATGGATGAGGAAGCCCTGACCAAAGACCTGCGGGGGGTGATTTTCAAAGACCCAGCATCGGGCGGAAACTTCCTGCAAGGCTGGCAGACCGCCGACGAATATCTCTCCGGCAACGTGCGTCAGAAACTGCTGGAGGCAAAATCGGCGGCGGAGCGCGACCCGGCCTATCAGGTGAACGTGGACGCCCTCACCGCCGCCCAGCCCAAGGATTTGGACGCCTCCGAAATTGAGGTTCGACTGGGGGCCACCTGGATCGACAAGAAGTACATCCAGCAATTCATGTATGAAACGCTGAAAACGCCCTATTACCTCAAGGGCAAGATCAAGGTCAGCTATTCCCGCCATACCGCTGAATGGGCGGTCTCCAATAAGGGCAGCGTCGGTGAAAACGATGTCGCGGCCTACAGCACCTACGGCACCCACAGGGCCAACGCCTACCGCATCCTGGAGGATTCTTTGAACCTCCGGGATGTCCGCGTCTATGACACGGTGCTGGAGGCGGACGGCAGGGAGCGGCGGGTCCTCAACGCCAAGGAGACCACTCTGGCCGCGCAGAAGCAGCAGGCCCTCCGGGATGCGTTCCGGGAGTGGATCTTCAAGGAGCCCAGGCGGCGGCAGGCGCTGGTGCGGCAGTACAACGACGAGATGAACTGCATCCGGCCCCGCGAGTACGATGGGAGCCGGATTGTTTTTTCCGGCATCAACCCGGAGATCAAGCTGCTGCCGCATCAGGTCAACGCCATCGCCCATGTGCTGTACGGCGGCAATACCCTGCTGGCCCATGAGGTGGGCGCGGGCAAGACCTTTGAAATGATCGCCTCCGCCATGGAGAGCAAGCGGCTGGGGCTGTGCCACAAATCCATTTTCGTGGTGCCCAACCACCTGACGGAGCAGACGGCAGCGGAGTTTCTGCGCCTCTATCCCTCGGCCAATATCCTCGTCACCACCAAGCGGGATTTCGAGAAGCACCGCCGCAAAAAGTTCTGCGCCCGCATCGCCACCGGGGACTATGACGCGGTGATCATCGGCCATTCCCAATTCGAGAAGATCCCCATCAGCTACGCCCGCCAGGAGCGGCTGATCCAGGAGCAGATCTTTGAGATCACCCAGGGTATCCAGGAGCTGAAAGGGAACGGTGCGGAGAAGTTTTCCGTGAAGCAGTTGGAGCGGACCAAGCGGAACCTGGAGGCCCGCCTGGAAAAGCTGCAAGCCAACCACCGCAAGGATGACGTGGTGACGTTTGAGCAGTTGGGTGTGGACATGATGTTCGTGGACGAAAGTGACAACTATAAAAACCGTGCGAAACGTTGCGCTACAAGTCGTTGCTGACAACAACGGCGAAAAGCGCCATGTGGTTGCACTTGTAAATCAAGAAAAGACCATAGAGAACTCAAATCTCGAAATCAGGGGTGAAGTTCCCCTGCCGTACTGAATCAATGCCGAAGCGGTCCGTCATACCGCAGGCAGTACGCGGGCTGATACTCCACTGTGCGTTGTCCATCTGCAAATGGACGGGGTGCAAGAGCGTGGTGAAGTCGTAGCCTGAAAACCTAAACTTCTCGCAAGAGAGGCATGGATAATAATGGAGCGGGCCTCCGTAAGCCTATGGCTATCCGTAAGTGAAAGCTATGCAGCATCGTAAGACGTTGGCACTCGAAAGAGTGAAAATTGGAAAAGGTGTGTGCGGCTGGTTTTTCCGCATACGCCCGATGGAATGAAATATCCATCTGGAATCATGCAAAAACTGTGATTCAAAGCATGGTTGGATTTTCCCGGTGTAAGGTAGCGGCCTAAGGGCTTCAGCGGTCAGAAATGGCCACGAGGATAGAGATTTGGGAACGTTTGAGAGCCTGTAATGGGAGCATTGCAGTGTGATGAACATTACAGGAAGTCAGCCGTACCATAGTAGTCTGAGATTGGGAAAGCCAATTACACGGGGCTGAAATGCCCCACGGCGAAGGGTACGAGTCAAGTTGATTTACAAATTTCACAAAATGAGAACCAAATAACTCCCTGAAAGATGGGTGACGAACCGCGAGGTGAGAGCCTTGTGCATTTGAACGTCAGGTTTTCAACAGAAACAGGATTAAAGGAGTTTCAAGACCTGCTGTATGAAAAATCAGGCCAGGGAATTCCTTTCTCGGGACTGTTGGAGGCAATGGTCAATGAAGCGACCATTGTCACCGCTGTTCATAACATCAAGTCGAACAAAGGCAGTAAAACCGCCGGAGTAGATGGTGTGTCAATGGACAGATACCTGCAAATGCCAAGAGATGAACTGATTACGTTGATTCAATCGACCGCAGCAAATTATAAGCCAAAACCAGCGCGGAGGGTTTATGTCCCCAAAAGCAACGGCAAGCGGAGACCGCTGGGAATCCCCACAGTGTTGGACCGAATTGTCCAGGAATGCGTAAGAATCATATTAGAGCCGATATGCGAGGCTAGATTTTATTCCCATAGCTACGGGTTTCGGCCCTATCGGGCACAAAAACACGCAATCCGGGATATTGTCAATGTTATCAATGCAGGCTGCAAATCACAAGACCAAGCTGTTTGGGCGGTAGAAGGTGACATCAAGGGGTGTTTCGACAACATCAATCACCGGGTACTGCTTCAAAAGCTGTGGCGCATAGGCATCCATGACAAAAGAGTTTTGAAGCTCATCAGCCAGATGCTGAAAGCCGGATATATTGAGAGCGACCTGTTTTACACGACGAAAGCAGGAACGCCGCAGGGCGGCATTTTATCACCCCTGCTGTCCAACGTGTACTTGAACGACTTTGACTGGTATGTGGGACGTACCTATATGGAACCGCACCGCCAATGCAAGCACAAATGCAACGATACCCGGCGCTTGAAGTGGGCCGGAGTCACCCCAAAGTATAATTTCCGCTTTGCGGATGATTGGGTGATCCTGACCTCTACACAGCGCGAGGCCCTTCGCCTGAAACGTGAATTGACAAAATATTTCCGATACAAGATGAAGCTGGAACTGTCCCAAGAGAAAACCCATGTCACCGACTTGCGTCAGGAAGGGATACACTTTCTTGGATTTGTTGTCAAAGCAGAGCGCAAACGCAAAACCCCGGACCCCAAAACTTGGACGCCGTTTCTGGTAGGCAAGCCGTTCCCGGATATGGAGCGCCTTGGAGGGAAAATCCGTAAACTAGCAAAAGAAGTGCGGAAAATCGGGATGTGCGAGAAAAACAACACCCAAGCGGCGCAAATTCAATATGTGAACTCGGTTATCATGGGAATCGCGCAGTATATCCAGCCATCCATTTGTTCCAGCGCCTTTCACGCAATCGACCGCAGGGTAAATAATACGGCGTTGGCGGTCTGGAAAAAGATGTTTCCCAAGCAATACAACCAGATGCAGGTCCCGCTAAAAACACTTTGCAACCTCCCGCACCGGCATGAGGGGTATGACAGTACAACATTCGCGGTTGAAATTGAAGGGAAATGGTTTGGCATTACCTACGCTTTTATTTCCCATAGCAATTATGAAAGCCGGCCATTTGACCAGAAAATGACCCCTTACACAGCAGACGGGCGGAAACGGTATGTAAACTATCGTTCCAAGCACAAGCCTTTACCGTGTGACCGCCCATCCATCAATACCCCGGAAGATATTGCGCTGTCTGTGTATGCAAAAGGAAAGTACAATTTTGAGTATATTATGAACCGAGAGTATGCCTATAATCGGGATAAAGGCAAATGCAAGTGTTGCGGCAGAACCTTTTCGGAGGATGTTCCTAAGCGTTGTCATCACGTAAACAATAAACTTCCCATCGAACGAATCAACAAAGTTCCTAATTTGGCGTGGCTATGTGATTCATGCCACCGCATGGTACATGGCAGTCCCATTCCGTCTGGTATGGATGCCAAGACGGTACGCAAAATCGAGAATTACCGCAAGAAATTAAAAATGTGAAATTTGTAAGTGCGCTGTATTCCGCGAGGGTACGGCAGTATTGAAATCAGTAGAAAGTAAGTCAACTTGATGGTAGGCCGGGTGCGGTGAAAGCTGCACGCCCGGCGTGAGGTAGGGGAAAACGCGGAGATTACTTCAAAGTGTTACCTATTACCATTGTTCCTCTACACCAAAATGAGGAATGTGGCGGGGCTTACCACCACCGACGCCCAAAAATCCAGCGATATGTTTGCCAAATGCCGCTACCTGGATGAGATCACCCATGGGCGCGGCGTCGTGTTCGCCACCGGCACCCCCATCTCAAACTCCATGACGGAAATGTATACCATCCAGCGGTATCTTCAGTTTGACCGCCTCCAGGAGATGGGCATGGGGCACTTCGACTGCTGGGCCTCCCGGTTTGGCGAGACCGTCACCGCCCTGGAACTGGCCCCGGAGGGCACCGGCTACCGGCCACGGACCCGGTTCGCCCGGTTCTTCAACCTGCCGGAGCTGATGAACCTGTTCAAAGAGGTGGCCGACATCAAGACCGCCGACCAGCTCAACCTTCCCACCCCGGAGGTGGAGTACCACACCGTTGCCTCCAAGCCCACCGAGATCCAGCAGGAGATGGTGAAGGAGCTTTCCAAGCGGGCTACCATCGTCCATTCCGGCACCGTGGACCCCCGCGAGGACAATATGCTGAAAATTACCAGCGATGGGCGGAAGCTGGGGCTGGATCAGCGGATCATTGACCCCATGCTGCCCGACGAGGAAGGCACCAAGGTCAACCGCTGCGTGGAGAACATCCTGCAATGCTGGCGGGATGGGGACAGTCAGAAGCTGACCCAGCTTGTGTTCTGCGATATCAGCACACCCAAGGCCGCGCCCGCTGTAAGGGGAAAATGGGGCCCCCGCCGCAACCCAGCGGAGCGGTTGCGGTGGGGAGAGGGGGGGCAAAGGAGCGGAGCGCAGTTTTCGGCGGAGCCGGAAACGGAGTGCAGCGGATTTCGCCCCGACGAGGAACAGGAGAAGCCCTTCACCATCTATGAGGATATCCGGCAGAAGCTGATCGCTGGGGGTATGGCCCCGGAACAGGTGGCGTTCATCCACGAGGCCAACACCGATGTGCAGAAGAAGGAACTGTTTGCCAAGGTCCGCTCCGGGCAGGTGCGTGTCCTGCTGGGCAGCACCTTCAAGATGGGCGCTGGCACCAACGTCCAGGATCTGCTCTTTGCCCTCCATGACCTGGATTGTCCGTGGAGGCCCCGTGATTTGATCCAGCGTTTGGGCCGCATTAAGCGCCGGGGTAATCTGAATAAAATCGTCCGGGTGTACCGCTATGTCACCGAGGGCACATTTGACGCCTACCTGTGGCAGACGGTGGAGAACAAGCAGAAGTTCATCTCGCAGATTATGACCTCCAAATCCCCGGTGCGCTCCTGCGAGGATGTGGACGAGGCGGCGCTGTCCTACGCCGAGATCAAGGCCCTGTGCGCCGGGGACCCCCGCATCAAGGAGCGCATGGAGCTGGATGTGGATGTGTCCAAGCTGAAAATCATGAAGGCGGCCCACCAAAACAAGCAATATGAGCTGGAGGATAACCTGATAAAGCATTTTCCGGAGCAAATTAGGCAGTATCAGGGTTACATTGAAGGTCTGGAAACTGACATGAAAACGCTGGCCGAGCATCCCCATCCGACTATCATCAAAGAGATCCCCGCGCCCGCACCTGCGGCGGAGGGACAGGCCGAGGGGACAGAACCTGCTGCACCCGCCGCTGTTGCCAAAGAGGTTTCTCAGGGGTTTGCCGGAATGGTGATAAAAGGGACAGCCTATGAGGATCGGGAGACGGCGGGGGCCGCGCTGCTGGAAGCCTGCAAGGAGGTCAAGGACACGGAGCCGGTCATGATCGGCAGCTATCGCGGGTTCACCATGTCGGTGAGCGTCAGCCTGTTCAAGCACAAGCTGGCGCTGAAGGGCGAGATGACCCATGAGGCCGATTTGGGGCTTGATGTGCGGGGCAACCTGCTCCGCATCGACAACGCCCTGGAAAAGATGCCGGAGCGGTTGGCGATGATCAAGGCCCAGCTTGACAACCTGTTCGCCCAACAGGAAGCGGCAAAGGCGGAGGTGGGCAAGCCCTTCCCCCAGGAGGACGAGCTGCGGCAGAAGTCCGCCCGTCTTGCGGAGCTGGACGCCCTGCTCAACATCGACGGAGGGCACAGGCATGAGGAACAGGCCATTGCCAAGTGTGCCCGCCCTTCGGTGCTGGATGGACTGAAACGGCCTGCCCAGCCGGGATCGGACAAGAAAACGTCCAAGGCTGTGGGGCAGGAACTATAAAAGGGAAAGTCAGGCGGGGGTGTCTCCGCCTGACTTTGCTTTCCGCTTCTGCTTCTGCGCCGCCTTTTTCTGGCGCTTTTCATCCATCTCGTGAAGCCAGTCCTTCACCGGGGCTTTCCACGGTTCGCTTTTGCTGGGGATATTTTTGATCAGGCTGCGCGGATTGAGGCCCAGGCGCTTTGCCAGGGCAATATCCTCGTTATTCAACCGGCACTTCTTTTTTGCTTCCGCCCACATCGCGTCGCTGTACGCCATATTTCCGCCCCCAACTCTATATTTTTCGCATTATATCACAAAAAATCTTCAAATGGAATGGAGGAATACAAAATGGATACGATTCAGATGGATCAAAACCAGCTCAATGACGCGCTTTACGACAAGATGGACAAGGAGCAGCAGGAATACCGGGCATGGCTGACGGCCCAGCCGCCCGACGAGATATTGGATCATGCCGCCGAGTTTACGATCCGGGAGGACATTTTGGTGGAGATGGAAGTGGTGGAGCTTCCGGCGGAGCAGGCGGCGGCGCTGCTGGCTTCGCCCACCCCGCTGGCGGATCTGTACCGGGAGTGGAGTTCGGTGGAGACCCACCACATGGAGGACATCCGGGACGTGATTGAGGACTGCACCGAGAAACTGGCCGCAAAGGGCCGGGAGCGCCCCTCAGTGCTGGATGGGCTGAAACGCCCTGCCCAGCCGGGGCCGGACAAGGGAGCGCCGCCCAAGCACTTTGGCCCAGAGCTGTGACACGGCGGCAGTTTGTCCCTATTTCTATATATCCGCTTATTTTTCTCTTGAGAGATTTCAGATTTTGTCCTTCAACTGCCGTGCCGATGTGATCACAGTAACACCCCCATATACTGCTGTACCAGCTTCTCTACATGGAATGTCTTTGCGTAGTCCATGAGATTTTGCAGGTTTTTCCCTCGGTGCTTGGCGTACAGCTTCAGCGCGTCTTGAAAAACCTGCGTTTCCATTGAGTTCCTGCTGCGGATCACATCACAGACGGTACGCTCCATATCGTATACCCGTACCTGATGATTAAAAATGGTAGCTGCTGTTGAGATACCAATCGCATAGAGTTCTTTCTTCACCGTATAAACTTTTACTCCCTGAGAGGTCAGGTGCTTTGGATTATACCCCGTCTTTACCGTGACAGTGCTTTGAAGCGGTTCCCGGTCAGTCAGTTCATGGAAGAACAGGGCGCTGTCGTGGGAGAATACAATTTGCGGGCAACGTAGCTGTAGCAGATATGCCTCGTCTCTCCAAGCCTCCGGCGAAAGATAGATCCCAAGCGAAACCCGTTCAAAATGATTGCTTGCAACATAATTTGCCAATGCTGTTTTGGAGATACCTGCCGCAACTGCTGCTGCGGTGGTCAGGACACCGCCATCTGCCGCCGCAAGAGACGCCAGCTTTTGAGCATCCGTCATGCTGTTCACCCCCCTACGCTAATATTGTACTTGATATTAGCGTAAAAGTAAATAGCTTTTATAGCTGCAACACCGTAGATCGAACGAACAGCCAGGAGGTTTTCGGCCTCCTGGCTGATTTTATTCAAGGAGGATCGCAACATGGATAAGACCCCAATTTACCCACACCCCGCCGCCTATGCACGGGAAAACGGCGAACTGGAGCAGTACCGGGCGTCGCTGAAAGCTCTCACCGACTGTAAGTGCGCCATCGACAAGGCCATCAACGATAATTGGGATGGAATGAATTTTGCCAGGGATTCCGCCAAAAGCGTTTTGAAGCAGTTTGGCCCGGAAAAGGTGGCGTTCATTCTGGCCTATACCGTCCGTGAGAAAAATCTTGATAACCGCTTCTCCGGCCACAACGCAAGCTGGGCCAATACTGTTCCGATGTACGGAATGGCCGGGGGGCGGGATAGCTGTACCCTGGAAAGCCACCCCGCCAAGGTGGATCTGTTCATTGATGTGGTGCGTGAGGACATTCTGGAGCTGGCCCAGGAAAAGTCCGAGGCACGTTCCACAAAGCATAAAAGGGAGGGAATGAAGATGGACAAGACCCCGGTTTACACAGAATCTTTTCAATATGCCTACCAGCATGAGGAGGAAACACAGCACATCGCGTCCCATACCGCCAACATTGGCTGCAAAGAGGCGATTGAACAGGCCATCGCTGACCACTACAGCGACAACTGTCTCAATACAGCGGCGGCGGTCCAGGATGTGGTGAAGCGGTTCGGCTATGAGCGGATGCTCTATGTGCTGGCAAATACCGTGCAGGACATGGAACAGGATGGGCGCGTGTCCCGTGCCAACAAGGATTGGGCGCGGACGATCCCTGTCGCGTTTGAAAGCGGGCGGCGGGATACCTCCTACCTGATCACCCGCAGTCACCCCGGCCTTCTGAACCTGTTTGTGAGCGAGGCGCGGCATGGATATCTGCTGTCCCTGCCCCTCAAACGGGAGGACATCAAAGCGGAAGCGGCGCGGATTCTGGCGGAGTTCCAAAACGCCCCGGAGCCGAACAGCCCCAACAAAACCCACTACATGGCCCAAATCTCCCCGGACTTCCTGGCGCGGGCCAAGACGAAGGACCACGACCGGCTGATGGCTATGCTGCCCTTCCAGTCCTTGACCTTCTCCGCGCTGAACGGGCGGAAGGGCACCTATGCCCTGATCCGGCAGGACGAAAACCGTTTTCAGCCCCTGGTGCTGCGTCGGCCCTCGGTGCGGAAAAAACTCCAGGAGCAGCAGGACGCACCCAAGCCGCCCACCAAAGATCGGACCAAAGCTCAAGAACGGTAGGGTATTATTTTGAGAAAGCGTTACAGAAAACCGAGGGTACATCTGGAGCAATATTACAATGGATA